>NZ_JAAPBB010000360.1:0-361 GCF_019730395.1 Ochrobactrum sp. SFR4
GCCTTGTTTGTATCTTTCAGACTAATTTGCTTAAAATTTCATTGGCTTTGGTCCATAAAATGGCGCTGCCGTCATCTTCAAAGTGATGCAATTGCGCATTTTTAATCCGCTTTGAAAGTGACACGCCAAAGTCCGGAGAATGCACGGGGCTTGTATCTTTTAGTCCGTACCAGAGATAAACAGGGCAGGTGATGTCTTCCAGTTTGAATGGCCATGGCGCCATCGCCAGAATTGTATCGCGTGCATAGCCTGCAGCGCCCTGTTGAAAGCCTGCATTCAATGCCGCTCTGTAAGCAGGAGCAAAATCTTCGCTGGCATAGATCAGGCGATCCTGTTCACCGCTCATGGTTTCAATCATGTG
>NZ_JAAPBB010000361.1:0-361 GCF_019730395.1 Ochrobactrum sp. SFR4
GGAAAATCTGTTTTCGGGCCCGAAAGACACTGTTTTAACAGTTATGGGAATATCGCTGATCGTCTGGTTCTTACCGGGGCTGATCAACTGGCTTTTCGTTAATGCTGTCTGGGTTGGTACAGATCGCACATTCTGCACGACAACAGTACAGGGCGGTTTGCAACCGGAAGGTTGGTCTGGTGCTTGCTGGGCATTTGTCGATTCTAAAATTCAGCAATTTCTCTACGGGCGCTATCCGGTTGATGAACGCTGGCGCGTGCAATTAGTAACGCTGGTTTTTGTGATCCTGCTGGTGCCGATGCTGATCGGAAAACTGCCTTATAAAAAACTGAATGCATTTTTGCTGTTTATCGCTTTTCCG
>NZ_JAAPBB010000362.1:0-360 GCF_019730395.1 Ochrobactrum sp. SFR4
CGAGAGGCGCGCGATGAGCTGATAATAAAAGCCCGCCTGAAGCCATCCGCCATTTTTCAGATTGCCCGCCAGAGCCTGACTTTGTGAATCGCCAACCGGCGTGAGCTGAAGCGAGTCATCGGCCGTGGCAATGTCTTGGCCTGCCTTTTGCAATTTTTCGTCGCCGATATACTGCTTCAGAATGGCCGCATGTTTTTGCGCCAGTCGTTGAGATCCTTTCGAAGATCGCGATAGGCGGGAAGCGGTTCACGCTTGCTTGTGGCTTGTGCAAGCTGCGCCGCAGTTGTCGTGAATGTGTCCGCCGTTTCCGTCACGGCTTTCGACATATCCTGTATGAAATCGTTATACGATTTGCCTGCC
>NZ_JAAPBB010000363.1:0-360 GCF_019730395.1 Ochrobactrum sp. SFR4
GGATTTCAGCAAGGGCGCAGGCCGGTTAAGGCTCACAAAAGACTGGTCGCAACACTGGCAACGTGGTCAGGAAATTGCTGTACACCTACATTTCATGCAAAATTTTGTGCTGACATGCGTAGCTCTGCCTGCTGGTTCTGTATAAATTATTACAATATTTAAAACATGTATAATCCCGTAGCATGTCCTTATGACAGTCATTTTTGCTGGCTGTAATTCATTTCGCACAAAATTGGTATATAAGTTATTCGAATACTAGGATGACGCAGCCCCTGTGACCGTCATTTGCCCGTTCTGAAAAACTAGAGAATATATGATGAGTGCCATAAAATCAGCCCGTGGCCGGCCACGGCGGGAAAT
>NZ_JAAPBB010000364.1:0-359 GCF_019730395.1 Ochrobactrum sp. SFR4
ATGGATTGTATGCAGTTTTCACTGCACCTTTTCGGCAAATACAGGAGGAGGGAAGGCTGTACTCTTCAGGCACACGGAATAATCGTTAGACTATTACACTGAGATAGGTGTGCTAATTCAAAGTAGCATGCATAATTTTGTTGATGTCAGCGGCCGCTGCAGCTCCTTTGCAATATCCCACGGCGCTGTCATCCACATATCATATTCCTCTGGCTCAGTCAGGATGACTGGCATCGCTGTCGGGTGAATTGGCGCGACAACGGAATTCGGTTCACTTGTCAGGAAAGCAAATAATGTGTGATTTTGTTTGCCTTCTGATGGCTTTCTTACGCCAATCCATTCTGTCCAAATGCCTGCAA
>NZ_JAAPBB010000365.1:0-358 GCF_019730395.1 Ochrobactrum sp. SFR4
GTGCGGATGGCAAACCGGGCATGAGCTGGAAAGGTAAATACGGCGCTATCGGCATGAATGCGCTGGGAGAAACCACGCTTGTTGATGGCATGAATGAAAAAGGTCTTGCAGGCGGCGTCCTATATTTTCCTGAATTTGCCGGTTATGCGGATGGCGCTAAAGCCGACAAAGAAAAATCGCTGGCACCATGGGATGTGCTGAGCTGGATTTTGACCAATTTTGCGACCGTTGAAGAAGTCAAAACCGCTATTCAGGATATGAGCATTATCAACCTTGTGCAGCCGGAAATGGGTTTTGTTCCGCCGCTTCACTATACCATTCATGATGCGAGCGGTGCCTCCATTGTGATTGAGCCGGT
>NZ_JAAPBB010000366.1:0-358 GCF_019730395.1 Ochrobactrum sp. SFR4
CCGGATGAGCTGGCTATTTTGCCAAAACCAGAAATTATTGAGGAACTGGATTTTGAAGCCATCCTGAAGCGGATGCTGGATAAGCTGCGTGCCAATTATCAAAACTCCGGCTTAGCTTATACCGTTGAGCGTCTACGCTATGACCCGCAGATTATTCAACTTGAAACAGCCTCATACAGCGAAATGCTGTTGCGCCAGCGGATCAATGAAGCTGTCCGCTCTCAGATGCTCCCTTTTGCTTATGGCGGCGATCTGGATATTCTGGCCGCATTCTATGATGTGAACCGGATGTTCACTGAAAGCGATGAGCGGCTGAGAACACGTATTGTCCTCGCTATTCAAGGCCGTTCAACAGGTG
>NZ_JAAPBB010000367.1:0-358 GCF_019730395.1 Ochrobactrum sp. SFR4
CATGACCCCAGATGATTTTTGTCTCACTCAGGCCTTTTGCACGGGCAGCAACGATGTATTCCTGATCCAGTTCATTGAGCATGAAAGAACGGGTCATGCGGCTGATATAGGCCATCGAGAAATAACCGAGCAGCGATGCAGGCAGAATAATATGCGAGATAATATTGCCCAGTGCATCCCATTGACGCTGAATAATCGCATCGAGAATGTAAAGACCGGTGATTGAGGTGAAGGTATATTCATAGGCCACATCAATACGACCCGGACCTGCAACCCAGCCAAGCTTTGCGTAGAAAATCAACAGGCAGATCATACCGAGCCAGAAGATCGGCACAGAATAACCGAACAGGCCGACAAC
>NZ_JAAPBB010000368.1:0-358 GCF_019730395.1 Ochrobactrum sp. SFR4
GGCAGAGGATTGTTGCAGAGGTTATGAACTGGGAGGGGCATCCGCTTGCCCGAAACTGGGTAGCCTATGTGGCACAGGATAATGACAGGGCATGCCGGTTTTTCATACATATTGGCTGGAAATATTGCGGAATTGAGGATGAAATGCACTGTTATCAGCTGGCTATCCCGGTGCGTTCTTAAAACAAACTGATCTGAGAGCGGCCTTCTCCACATTTTTCAGACGTATTTTTATTGTTACAAAAAATTAATACGCCAACCTGACGTTTTTATAGATATTCTAAATACCAACACTATAATAATTCTAAAATAGCGCTCAGCACGATGGTGCGGAGAGCGCTGTTAGAAAACAGGTATTT
>NZ_JAAPBB010000039.1:0-5140 GCF_019730395.1 Ochrobactrum sp. SFR4
AAATCAACCCATAAACCGAGCCGGAAAATCCAATCTTCAAAAGCACAATTAGTCTCAAATCATTCGACGACGGACATTCTTGTCATTTTCCAGCCACACCCGCTATTGAGGGTAGTACGAATGTCTGGATCAATGGCCTCGAGGCACTTCGCGTTGACGATCATTTCGAATCCCATGGCTGTACATCCTGTCCTAAACTTGCACACGCGCGAGCGCTCGCCAACGGCTCGCCAAATGTCTACATCAATGGAAAGAGAGCTGGACGTTTGAACGATCCAATTGATTGTGGTGGTGCAGTTGTTACCGGTTCCGCTAATGTCTATATTAATGGCGAATGACTAAATCTGGATTGCTGGAATTGCTATGGGAAAAGATCATTCCGTAGTTGAAAGTTGCGGCGGATGGAATTTTCGGCGGTTTGGGCTTATATCCCCAATAGCGCAGCAGGAGTGAAAATTTCGCGACAGAACCGATGGACGCGCGTAAGTTATTGATAAACCCGCTGCATCTTGCTACAGCACAGTCCAGCGAAATGTCGGGCTGGAGTCATCGTGAAACTAGAATATTCTTTGGAGAGTTTGCATGAAAACAGCCAAGAGTACGCAAAGAGTGTTGCCTCGTTGTAGTCATCCATTTTGCGTGCAGGCGCTCACCATCGGGCTGCTCATCACCATCGCGCTATTGCTATCAAGTTGTGCTTCTATTAGGCCGATTAGACCATTTACCCAGATGGATCCGCCGCCAGCTCCCGATTATGCTCAACCCAATGCGTGGTTAGCGTTGCCAAATCGCAACGGAATTGAGCGATCGACCCCGCCGGGCTTAACTGCTGTGGATGAAATGACGGCACTTGCAGACGTGTTCTTCATTCACCCAACCATGTACCTGAAGAACGATATATGGAATGCAGCATACGATGCGGCAGGCAAGTACGATAAACCGGTTCTATTAGCTCAAGCTTCGGCTTTCAACAGTTGTTGCCGCATCTATGCTCCGCACTATAGGCAGGCCTCCTTGGTTGGGTTAAGCGAGCCTGCCGCAGTTGCGCTCGCCTATTCCGATGTGGCAAGTGCTTTTGAATACTACGTGGCACATTTCAATAAAGGTCGTCCATTCGTTATTGCATCGCACAGCCAAGGCACGGGGCACGCTATGCGGCTCCTGCAGGAGAAAATTCTCGGAACGCCGCTGCAAGAACAACTGGTAGTTGCCTACACGATCGGCGCATACACGCCTTCTAACTTCGCCACCATCGGCCTTCCCACGTGCAATAAACCAGAACAAACTGGCTGCATCATTTCATGGAACACTAGTCAGACTGGGCGGACTGGGGCCAATAGGCTAACACGTGATGTTCTCTATTGGTGGCAGGGCTCAGAGAGGCGCAGTGGGGCGTTGCCTGCAATCTGTGTTAATCCGCTCACTTGGACGGAACACGATGCGGCAGATGCCATGCTGAATACTGGAAGCTTGCCTTTCCCTAGCAAGCCATTTCCAACCACAGCCACGACCTTGTCCCCGCTACAGCCGCATTTGACTGCTGCGGTCTGTCGGGGCGGCCTCCTTAACGTCGATCTGCCATGGACGTCAGAGTTTCGCGATGCACTTGCAATACTAACGGGCAGCTATCACGGGCACGACTACGGTCTATTCTACGGCAATATTCGTGCAAATGCTCTTCTGAGGGTTGAAAATTGGCTGGACAGGAGAGCAGAGGGGCTTTGTTGCATGAAAGAGAAGTAAGTCAGCTTTTGGTCTTTGATGCTGGATTCATGGGTTTACTGCCTTAACGCGGACGCATTTCAGGCGTGCGCACGTCAGCATACGGTTGAGCATGGCGCAGCGGCGTGAGGCTTCTACCTGTTGGTTTATGAATAAGCGCGCGGGTATTGCCAATTTGCTTACTAGCTGCATTTTGGGTATCTAAAAGCCAAACCGAAAACTAAGTTGAGCGATTTCAGTAGCTTATGATTCTCTGTGGTTTACCAAGACTACGGAGGATCACATGTCCTGGACTGAAACCGCCCGTCGCGACTATGCCAGACGAGGCTTACGCTATACAAGCGACTGTACTGATGATGAATGGGCTGTTTCGCGCCGCTTTTGCAGCCGATGAGCAAGGTCGGACGTCCGCGCGAGGGCTCTGTTGCAAATTTTCGTTTTGGTCATAATGGCCATTGGTTGAGACGCCGATTACATGGCAGCCTCGCGGTTTTCGAGACTCTGAACGAGCAGGGATATCGCTTCCGTCAACGCGCTTGGACCGATACCGAAGGCACGTTCAACAATGCGTGCTTCTCCACAGATGTCGCCCGTTAGGTTAAAAATCGCAGCCTGCCCTTTGCGCAAAGCGCGCATGACCTCGAAACCTTTAATCGTCGCATAAGCCGTTTTCAGAGTCTTGAACCCTCTCACCGGTTTGATCAGTTGCTTTAGCTTGCCGTGATCAGCCTCAACGACGTTGTTTAAATATTTGATCTGGCGACGCACAAGTTCGCCAGAGCATTTTCCTTCCGCCTTCAATTGCGTAATGGCAATGCCATAAGTCGGGGGCCTTATCGGTGTTGATAACCGTTGGTGTCAATCGGCACAGAATATTCACCCCTTTTACTTATCCAATATTGACCCCCTCATTACGGATTAGCACTTGGCCTACCCGGCGCTGGCCAGGGTTGCAAAGGGTAGGGCTAAGTGCGGGTGATTAGCTCTTTCGGCTTTAGCTTTGAGAGCGGTTTTTAAAGCGCCATGAATCGTTGCCTGTCTCTACGATTTCGCAATGGTGAGTTAGGCGATCTAGAAGTGCAGTTGTCATTTTCGCATCGCCAAAGACGGTCGGCCACTCGCCGAACGCCAGATTGGTCGTAACGATAATAGAGGTTCGCTCGTAGAGCTTGCTTATAAGGTGGAACAGTAACTGTCCACCTGCCTGAGCGAATGGCAAGTAACCCAGCTCGTCGAGAATAACAAAGTCGAGACGGTTGAGATATTCTGCGGTCCTGCCTTGCTTCGCGTTGCGTGTTTCAGTTTCAAGGCGATTGACCAGATCAACAACATTAAAGAAACGCCCACGTGTGCCATTGCGAATGAGTGCGCGCGCAATTGCAATTGCCAGATGGCTTTTTCCTGTTCCCGTGCCGCCAACCAAAACAACATTCCGCTGATCGCTAACAAAAGTGCCTGTGGCCAGCTCGCGAACCAAGCCTTCGTTGATTGGGGTGCTGGGAAAGTCAAAGTCATCAATGTCTTTAGCGAGAGGTAATTTGGCTAGGCTGAGCTGGTATCGAATGGAACGTGCTTGCTTCTCCGCAATTTCCGACTGCAACAACTCACCCACAATCCGTGGCGGTTCGTGCTGCCGCTTTATGCCATTCCCCATCACCTCGTCATAAGCACTGCGCATACCATAAAGCTTCAGCGTTCCCATGAATTCCAGTACCTGCGTGCGTTCCATCAGTTTGCCCTCCTAAGGCTGTCATAGCGTGAACAGTCGGCGATTGGTTCATGCATCAATCGAAGTGCATCAGGGATTTGAAGTGTGGGAGTTGGAGCCGGGTTTCGACTGCGTGCGAGAATATTGATGATAACCGCCGCAGAACAAACATTATGATCAAGCGCTTCCTGACATGCAGTATCAACATTAGCCAATCCGTCGGAAGGTACGCATGCGAGAATAGTGACCATCTGTCGATCACCATCGTGAGCGCTCTGCAAACGTTTGCGGATTTTCTCCATTGCTGCAGGCAAAACCCAATCGCGGAAAGGCGCGCCATTGCGTAGAGCGCCAGGTTTTCGAGCAAGAACAGGCACATAATGCCATGGGTCATAGACCGTTTCTCCTCGATTAAAACTACGCGTATGCTCTGCGACCTTCACACCATCCTGCCGGATGATGATCCGATCTGCATAGGCATGAACCTCTACAGGACGACCAACTGCAGTTGAAAGAACCGAGTATTTATTGTTGTCAAAACGGACGGTGCAGGTTTTTGATATGGACGCAGGAACACAGTGAAAGCCGTCGAATGGGCCAATATATGGTACAAGACTTTTGCGTTCTTCCTCAAATACCTGCCAGATCATGCGCTGCGTTTGTTCAGGATGGCGATGTGCTTTTGCATAAGCGATACATTTATCGAGGAGCCAGACATTGAGTTCCTCCAAACTTTTGACCCGTAAACGCGGTGTAAAAAAGCGCTCTCGAACCAAGCCTACCTGGTTCTCGACTTGTCCCTTTTCCCAACCTGATGCCGGAGTACAGGCAACAGGCTGGACAAGGTAATGACTGCACATTTGCTGGAACCGACGGTTATATTGCCGCTCTTTCCCGACAAAAATGGCATCAACCGCCGTTTTCATATTGTCGTATATGCCGCGCGTACAAGCGCCACGGAAAAACACAAAAGCCTTATCATGTGCATCGAACACCATTTCCTGGCTTTCGCGCATGTAAGCCCGAGCAAACATCATCCGGCTATGACACAATCGAACGTGCGCGACTTTGATCGTCGTCGTCACACCATTGAGCCGAATAATCTCGTGGCTCCAATCGAACTGATAAGCTTCGCCTGGCGCATAATAGAGCGGGACATAGGCGTCACTCGCCACTAATCCGCGCTTCTTAGACCAAGATTTGGCATAGCGGCGGACCGTGTCATAGCTGCCTTCATAGCCCAGCGCCCGAACTTCTTCATAAATTCGGATCAGCGTTAACCGCTCACGAGATGTCTTACCTTCGTTGGAAACAAGAAAACGCTCAACATCACCTTTCCAAGGCTCCATCCTGGGAAAAGGTTGATGTTCACGTTTGTAAGAAAACTCCGTCGCATCAGATCGCAGTATCTTGCGGACCGTATTACGAGAAACATGAAGCTCTCTGGTGATCTTCTTTACCGACCAGCCTTGAACATGGAAGGCGCGCCGGACACGAGCAATCGTATCCACTCTTTTCAACTCCCTACTCCATCCGCTGACTAAAAGCCAGATCCTCGGATGAAATCTAGCGGGGGTCAAAATTGAATAAGTATTCACCCGCTACTGGGGTCAATATTCCATGCCGAAACACAATCGACGCGTTGGTCGTTTGATGCGCCAAAACAACATTTATGCGGTTAGAACCCGCAAGCATAAGGTGACAACTGAC
>NZ_JAAPBB010000369.1:0-358 GCF_019730395.1 Ochrobactrum sp. SFR4
GGCAAATCCACACTGATGAATATTCTGGGCTGTCTCGACCGTCCGAGCGAGGGCAAATATTTCATCTCCGGTCGCGAAACATCGGATCTTGATGCGGATGAGCTTGCGCAATTACGGCGTGAGCATTTCGGCTTTATTTTTCAGCGTTATCATCTGCTCAACGAACTGTCTGCCGTCGGCAATGTCGAGATTCCAGCGATCTATGCAGGGCACAGCCGTGAAGAGCGTCAGGAACAGGCTGTCCATATCCTTGACCGTCTTGGTATGGGAGAGCGTACCCACCACCGTCCGGGTCAGCTTTCGGGCGGGCAGCAGCAGCGCGTTTCTATTGCCCGTGCTTTGATCAACAATGCCGATG
>NZ_JAAPBB010000370.1:0-358 GCF_019730395.1 Ochrobactrum sp. SFR4
GTCGTGCTGCAGCATTTGCCATAGCTCGGATTACATTCATCGGTGCCTCTTAGTCAGGAACATGCCAGCGGACGGAGCCTTATCACGAGGTGCGAAGGCCATTACAAATGCATCTGCCTTATTGGGAGAAGGCACATCGCGTTTCTCGAGATCCTTCTTACTCTCAACTTTTGACCGGCCGGAGTTATCAAAATCTTTGCGCGGGATAGAAAGTTCATCAATGAGACCGTCCAGATGCTCACAATCGCTCGAGATCGCGATCAGGTCGTCCTCATCAAAGACCTCTCCTTTGGTTACCGCATTATAGGTATTGCGAAACCTCTTTGAGACGCTCCACCATGCCTGTGCTTTCAGGTTG
>NZ_JAAPBB010000371.1:0-358 GCF_019730395.1 Ochrobactrum sp. SFR4
GACTAGCGCCGACATCTCGGCGCGGTTGGTGTCGATGTTGCTGACCACACCGGCCTGCACGCCCATGGCGTCCTGAAGACCGCCGACCGTGTTCTGCCAGCGTTCGCGGGCGCCGGCGACAAGCGCCTGATCAGACGCCGACATCGACGCATTGCCATATTGGGTTTGAAAGGCCTGATCGATCTTCTGAACGTCGAAGGCGATGTTCTGCGCCTGGCTGAGAAGCTGCTGCGTTTTCTGGACGGACTGCTGGAGTTGCTTGAGCGAGGTATAGGGAAGGCTCGCCAGATTGCGGGCTTGGTTGATCAGCATCTGTGCTTCGTTCTGAAGCTGGGTGATCTGCTGATTGATCTGTTGG
>NZ_JAAPBB010000372.1:0-357 GCF_019730395.1 Ochrobactrum sp. SFR4
GTGACGGCAGGTTTGAGAGGGCGGTTAATAACCGTCGCAGTTCCTGGCGGTAGATCACTTCCATTTCAGGGGATGGTTTTCTGTCTGCAATGGCGAGATAAATCTGATCGTCAATTGAAACCTCAATGCCTTGCTGTAAATGGCGAAGGTGATTGAGTGCGAGATTTCGCGCCGCACGGGTCAGATATGCCGAAGGTTCACGGATATTCTGTCTGTGAGATGCATCAATTAGTTTTGAAAAAGCTTCCTGTACCAGTTCGTCAGCTGTTGCATTGTTTCCAACAATACGTGCGATAAATCGTTTAAGACGACTTTTTTCTGATCCGTAGAGATGGGTAAAGGTATGGCTAAGAAATG
>NZ_JAAPBB010000373.1:0-357 GCF_019730395.1 Ochrobactrum sp. SFR4
CGCGACCTGAAGGCGATAGTAGGTTGCCATGTTTGGATGTAGGAGGGGCGGAGGTTCATCCGCTTCTGCTAGAAACTGCTCCATTTCCTTTTTTCGGCGCTCAAGGCTCACCATCTTCTCATTGAGCCGATCGGCGGCTCCGCCCTTTAGGATCAGGTTCAGAAGGGTGTCCAGTTCCCGGTCGATCTTTTTGATTTCTGCTTCGGCCGAATCGATCGATGCACGTCCCTCCATGCGCAGCCGGTTCATCTCGCGGGTGAACTCGTCACAAAATTCCTTAAATAGGGCCGGGTCCATCAAATGGTGGCGAAGGGAGCTGAGCACGCGGGCCTCGAGCCGGTCACGGCGAATCTTCTT
>NZ_JAAPBB010000374.1:0-357 GCF_019730395.1 Ochrobactrum sp. SFR4
AGACAACCGTCCAGCTTGGCGACACGATCTTTTCCGGCTTCGATATTACGCTCGGACCTGAAGTCGTCGTTCAGTTCAATGACCTGATCAGGCGAATTCTCGACAGCGATCAGCGCATTTCGTGGCGCATGTCGATGCTGATTGATTCAGGCGGATTTCAGGGGCAGGTTTTCAAGGAAACCTACACCAACATGATGACGTGGACTGCCCGCATTCCAAACGGGCGCATCAAGCGCGCGTTTGACAAGCTGCGGCAGGATGATGGGGCAGATGATACCGTTGTGCGCTGGCGCTGCTCTTTTTCGGCGTGGGCGCCGAAGTCGCAGCTTGAAACGCTGCAAAGGCATGTTGCCACCT
>NZ_JAAPBB010000375.1:0-356 GCF_019730395.1 Ochrobactrum sp. SFR4
TCATTTTGACAAGAGTACCCGCCTTCTTGCCCTGTCGCCGCGTCTGGATGAAGGTCAACAGGCCTTTCAGCTTGCAACGCAAATCGCTTTTCTTGAACAAAAACAACTGCTCGATCAACTTTTAGAGAAAACAGCATTCTGCAGTCCTGAAGCACTGGTGCTGGCACGTATTGGCCTCGCCAATTATTTTGCCGGTGCCGTGCTGATGCCCTATATGCATTTTCTGCAAAGCGCCGAGCAATTGCGCTATGATATTGAATTGCTTGAACAACGCTATGCGGTAAGCTTCGAGACCATCTGCCATCGCCTCAGCACGTTGCAACGGCCTGAAGCACGCGGTGTGCCGTTCTTCTTTA
>NZ_JAAPBB010000376.1:0-356 GCF_019730395.1 Ochrobactrum sp. SFR4
CGGACGCAGTCGGGACGGAAAGCACTGGTCAACGGATTTAGAGACAGATCTTGGCCTGTCGCCTTCCCTGTTCCATGAAAGATTTTTCACACCATATTGGGATAAAATTGTCACCGGAAAACTGGATCTTCTTTCAGCCCTCAAACCGGTGCTTTCAGATTTATCACCCTACCTCACCCCAGAGGAATTCATCGCCTATTGGTTTAAGAATGATGCCCGCCTGAATACGGAGCTGATAGAGTCTCTGGAATTTTATCGCTCTGCTGGTGTGCGGATTTATCTTGCGACCAATCAGGAGCATTTGCGTGCTGAATATATTATGCAGACACTAAAGCTAGGTAAGCTTGCCGATGCTG
>NZ_JAAPBB010000377.1:0-356 GCF_019730395.1 Ochrobactrum sp. SFR4
CAGGCTCCTATCAGCATGCACTTCTTGGCATCTGCAATATTGTCTGGGTTTGGTGGCTGTGTATGGGATGGATCCACTGGTGGGGCAGTCTCTAAATGGCCTTTCCTTTAGTCTCTGCTCCACACTTTGTGTCCGTATTTCTTCCCATGACTATTTGTTACCCCATCTAAGAAGGACTGAAGTATCCACATTTTGGTCTTCCTTCTTCTTGAGCTTCATGTGGTTTGTGAACTGTATCTTGGGCATCCCAAGCTTTGGGGATAATATCTGTAAGTGCATACCATGTTTTTTGTTTTTTTTTTCATTGTGATTGGGTTACCTCACTTTCAACTGACTATCTGTAGACAAGCCTGCAC
>NZ_JAAPBB010000378.1:0-355 GCF_019730395.1 Ochrobactrum sp. SFR4
CTTTCAGTTATCCGTTTTGATTGTTTGATTGCCTGTTCCACAACCCGTCCTTTCTTCAGAAATGCATTTTGCAATGCGGGTTGCATGCTTTACTGTATCTGAAAGTAAGATAAACATGGTCATCGTGGAAACACTGGCGACAGATCGTGCTCAATGTGACGGATAATCATCATGATCAACCACTTCGGAGATCTGCTGGCCTTTGTAAAAGTCGCAGACAGCCAAAGCTTTACCCAAACGGCGGAACGGCTTGGCATGTCCCGTTCAGCGGTCGGAAAATGCATTGCACGACTGGAAGAAAATCTGGCAACCCGTCTGGTGCATCGCACCACCCGTTCTGTGCGCCTGACCGAAG
>NZ_JAAPBB010000040.1:0-4371 GCF_019730395.1 Ochrobactrum sp. SFR4
GTGAAACTGCCATAATTCTTCTCCTTAATGACAAATAGTCTATTTAAGGAGGCGGAATCAAACCGTGACAAGTCCATTTTGGATTGACTTCTGCCAGTGTGAGCGCCCAAGCCCAACCTGCTGCTGTGTGTCCTGACGGGTATGATCCGTCATGGCGCAACACATCTTCCTCGTCTGGCTGGCAAGTGCCTTCATTATGCACAACGAAAGGGCGGGTTCTGTTGTATTTGTTTTTAACGCCATAGGTTGAAAGCCCCGCATCTGTCAGAACTCTCTCCAGCAGGTGGTATATATGCGGTGTTTTCTCTTCGCTGATATCCACGCCCATTGCACAGGAGAAGTTCTTTGCTGGCTGAGGAAATTGCAAGTCTGCATCTGTTCGTGCGAGATCCCAGCGCGCTTTGCCGCGAAGCGTAATTGTTGCTTCTCTTGCGGATTCGTCACGCGCCAGTGCAGCACTCCCCTTTGCCGGGGGAGCGCCTAGCAAAACAAGACTGTCCGGCAAATCACTTGTCTGCAAATATCCCGGTGTCAGATGGAAATGAGGGTCTGTCACCTTCGGCCCTGGTGCGGTTTCCGCCAGAGCTATATTTGGGGCAGACAAAGATATGGTCGCAAATACGACGACCTGACAGATCTTTGAAGGCATTTTATGTTCCTCGAATGGTGGATCCGGATAGCGTCGTGTTTGCCGCTTAAACTTAGTTAAGGGGCTTTGCTTCCGGAAGCTTCCACTCACCACTCACCAAAACCGGATCAGGACGATAAAGGCGTACCGTATAGTTCCATCCGTCAACAACCGGCAGACAGTTGGCGATTTTACCGTCGCAGCCGCCAAACTGAACCGCAACTGATCCGTCAGCATTCTTTTTTGCGGTCAGATTGTTGATCGAATAAGCATTATAGGCGTTCTTCTCAAAGAAGCCTTTTGCATTGTAAACGCTGATCGACCAGAAAGCCTTCACAGGAACATCGCTCGGTATAGTGAGCGTGTAGACTGTTTTGCCGTCGTTTTTCTCAGGTGTATAGCTCGGATAGAGAGCATCGTTTTCGGGAATACCGCCCCAACCGGAAGCCGTTCCGATTAAATGATGAACCGGCTCAACCTGATCCCGCTTTCCAAAAGAGCCCTGATAAGAAGTCTGGTGCTTTGCAAGTGTAAGCAATGCGTTACGGATATCTGTAAGGCTTTCATCATCCCAGTTTGGAAGCTCAAGCTTACCTATGTCTTTCTGCTCGACTTTGATGGTATCCTGAAGCTTGTGAACTTCATCCAGATCTTTCGGATCATTCGGGTCAACCAGTGTGCGGATAGCGGCAAACACATAGCGCGTGCCTACAGATTCCTGCGTCAGCGTCACCGGTTCTGTGCCATAGGCGACAACCGGTAAGTAATGATCCTGATTAACGATCATCATCGACATATAGCGCTTACCGGTATCCGGCAGGGTGAGTGTTACCGGTCCGCCGGCGAGATCAAAGACAGCGAAGGAATAGAGTGTATCTCTGTTCATGCGAATGACAGTTTGAGCATCAATGGCTACAGGCTCACGGGAATGCTGAAATTTGCCAAGACTGCCGATGAGTTTGGCATTGGCCGTGAGATAGTGATCAGTTTCAGCGCGAATAAAATTCTCAACAGTGACAGGGACTTTGTCACCCGATGTTCCGGCATATGCTGTGCTCGTCAACAGGGTCGCAGTCATTGCTAAGCTCATTCCAAAGGAGCGAAACATGGATATACCTCTTCATTTAATCTGATTAACGAGCCGTGTTATCTGCTAAGGAAAACACGAAACATGCAAACACAGGCAAACCGGACAATGGCCAGCCGATCAGGCAGGCCGGTTGACAGGCTAACTCAGATTATTTTTAGCAGAAGCGGATGGCTAATCTTGCCATTTTACGCCAACCTTAATTAAGCAGCGTCCTGTCATATGCTTATGAACAGCAGACGAATGACAAATAAATATTCTGAAAATATGCAGGTAAAAATATTTAATTTTGCTGTGATTGCTCACGAAACTGCCTTGGTGTGACCCCTGCAATCCGGCGAAATGCGCGGCTAAAATGTGCAGGGTCAGAATACCCGGACGCAAAAGCAATATCAATTATTTTGGCATCTGTCTCACGTAGCAGCGCGCTTGAGCGTTCAAATCTTATGGTGTCGAGTATATCCGAATATACGAAATCAACACTTGAGAGTTTGCGCTGGAAAGTACGCGGGCTGACCCCTGCCATCTCCGCTACCTGCGCGAGTGTCGGAATGCCACCATCCAGATAGGAAGGCAGCATCAGTTTCAGGGTTTCTACAATCTCATAGCCCGAAGGTTCATCTTCAGGGGCGTGACATGGGGAATATAGGGTGTTTGCATGATAGGGGAGGCTGAGACAAGAATTGGGTATACTGATCCAGGAAGCCTGCTGATCTGAGAGAAACTGCACATTTGGCCAGCAGGATTGTGTTGCAGCGCCCGGAGTGTAGCCGGCTTCAAAAGCCATAACCGGCGGCATCCAGCCCGCTCCTGTAAACTGCCGTGCGATATAAACTGAAAAAACATTTTGCAGCCATTGCGCATGTTTTAAATATGCATGATTGCCGGGCAAAGTAATTCTGTTGCAAACCCGTATGTGATCCTGATCATACTCGATCCACATGCTGAGCATTGAATCCTCGCGCGATGCCCAATAACATGCATGACGCAAAGCCACGAGCAAAGTTGGTGAATGGGCAACCAGAGCCTTTGTTCTTTCCCGCAAATGAGAAAAATGTAAGCGCTGTCCGGCGAGGAAGCTAAAGTCTTCCAGATCCTGAGATTTTTGCGCGGCTTCAATAAAGCTGAGTGCAGGCAAGAGCGGAATGTAAAAACTGCTCTGTTCATTCAGATTCAGCGGAAGCCGGAATTTCTCTAAAAGTGAACTGCTCGGGGCACCAATCTCATCCAGAATCCCTACAAAAGGAAGAAGAAACAAGCTTCGCGTTATAGGGATGGTCGCCATTGCATCTTACCCGATCAGATGGTTGATGCCTTACCTTGCCAAAGTCTCAGGAGAATTACAACTTGTTGAAATGACGGGACATTGTTGTGTTGTGAACAGATCCGGCCGTTTATTCGGGAAACATAAATGTCAGGGTCGTGCGTAATCCCCATTTTGCACTGCCATCAGGACCGTCAGCATAATAACGCCCGCCCACCTGAATACTCATCGCCTGATCTTTAACTTTGAAAACCTGTGTAGCATCCAGATTAATCGGCAATGTCCATTGGCTGGCTTCCCAATTATACGTTGAATCAAGGCTGAGCGATACGGATCTTCCATGTCCCAAATTGTACGAAACAAATGGCTGAAGCATGCTGGAACTAATATCCTGCCTGTTTGAAGAGCCTGCAACAGACCAAATATGATTGCCCAGAGCACCGACAGTCCAGTCATTTCGCTGGATCAAAGCGACAGCAGTTGGTCCTAATCCGAGTTTCCCGCCGCCCAGATAGTCATCGGTTGCCGTTGGTAGAAGAAAGACAGGACCAACACCCCAGATTAAACCGCTGGGGCCGCTTTGTTTCGGTGACAGGAAAAGACTGGCGTTAATATCACCCAAACCTGAAACGCTTCCGTCCGGCATGTAATCCCGATAGGCTATCGGGATAATTGTACGTGAAATAATGTTCCAGTCTTCGTTCAAGCTAAAGGGGATGACAGGTTGAATGTTTAGGCCGTAGGAGAAACCTTTCTGATCAGGACCGGCTCTGAAATCAAAATTGTTTTGAAAAGGAACGCTGATCAGGCTTGCCAGCGGATTGGCCAATTGCTGCGATAAATCTTCGGCAGAAGGTTGCGACCATGCTGTGGTCGCGTTCAGAGCAAGGAAAAGAGCTAATGATAAAGTGTGAATATATGGCTTTTTAAGCTCATAGACTAAACTATTTGCACTCATCCTTTTCAAGGCCTCCCGATAAGTAACTTCATACTTATCGCTTTAGGTGCGGAGGGTGTCTTAATCTTGCCATCTTACGCCAATGCAATATTCCTCATGAAAATATCTTTCACTTAGGTTGCAATTATAGGTTTTGAGATTTCTGCAAAGGATAGTCGTTTTTAACAACAACACAGATGGCGATACTTCTTCTGCGTCTGCGCACTTGTGCTTGCCGGCGTCCACGTAGTTTCCGGATTGCAGCCATTGCATGATCTCCAATATGTATTGAAGATCATGCGTAGGATACCCCGCATGGGGAGCCAAGGGTTGTCCCAGCATATCATTGTTTCTTTGGTGTCTTGATATGCAAATGTAGTGTCCGTCGTCGAATGATTTGAGACTAATTGTGCTTTTGAAGATTGGATTTTCCGGCTCGGTTTATGGGTTGATTT
>NZ_JAAPBB010000379.1:0-355 GCF_019730395.1 Ochrobactrum sp. SFR4
GGTCGGCAAAATGATTATTCATTTTCATTTTCCATAAGTATTACTTGAAAAGCGAAGTGTTTCGCTGCCGTAAGAGCACCAAAGCCGGATCTGTGCGCTGTGTATAGCGCACAGATCCCTCAGATTTATTGTGCGAGAATGCCCCGAACCCGTTCGATTGCGCGCTTAACCTGTGCCGGTGCTGTACCACCTGTATGATTACGGCTGGCAACTGAACCTTCAACTGTCAGCACTGAATAGACATCAGCCGCAATTGCCGGATTGACAGCCTGCATGTTCTCCAGAGCCATATCCGAAAGCTGGTCGATTTTTTGCTCACGCGCGATACGAACAATGGCTGCAACCGTGTGATGAG
>NZ_JAAPBB010000380.1:0-355 GCF_019730395.1 Ochrobactrum sp. SFR4
GCGATTGCTGGTGCATTGACCGCAACCCGCTTGCTGTTCCTCACCGATGTTCCGGGCGTTCTGGATAAGGACAAAAACCTGATCAAGGAATTGTCCGTTGCTGATGCACTGGCATTGATTGCAGACGGCACCATTTCCGGCGGTATGATCCCGAAAGTGGAAACCTGCATTGAAGCCATTAACCGTGGTGTGGAAGGCGTTGTTATCCTCAATGGTAAAACCCCGCATGCGGTTCTGCTGGAGCTGTTCACGGAGCACGGTGCCGGCACACTTATTGTGCCGTAACTAAAGAGCACATTTATTGTGCCGTAAAATACAAAGCACACTAGTTGCGTCTTAATCAAAAAATCCCGCA
>NZ_JAAPBB010000381.1:0-355 GCF_019730395.1 Ochrobactrum sp. SFR4
GGCAGGGCGTATCGGCAAGCAGAAAGCAGTGACGGCGACTGCACGCAAGATCGCTGTGCTCTTCTTCAACGCTCTTCGCTTCGGTATGGCTTATCGTGATCCTGGTGCAGAGGCATATGATGAGCGACATCGCGGCCGGGTTCTGGCAAGCCTACAACGCCGTGCTCGAGCTTTGGGATATCAGCTTGATCCCATCCCCGATGCGGAGAGTGTTTCTTAGGAAAGTTTCAGAGCTATTGAAAGCCGCACTAGGAAGCTCAGCCTTCTTAGCCCGCATTGGCGGTGACGAGTTCGGCATTATTTTCACAAACAACAGTAGTATTAACGCGCTTTCTTCGCTCAACGATTTTCTTTC
>NZ_JAAPBB010000382.1:0-355 GCF_019730395.1 Ochrobactrum sp. SFR4
GGGAGGCCTATTGGGCAAAAGATGATATTCTCGGGCGCTATTATGATGCGCTGGAGACGGATCGCGGCTGGCATATGCTGGTGGGCGAAAAGGCCTATTTCGGCCGCAACACCGCCCGCGCCGTGATTACCGGCTTCACCCGTTTTCTATTTCTGGACAATCCCGCAACGCAAAAAATCGTCGGCGAGCCCAGCGTGCAGGCGCGCAGCCTGCTGCGCTATGCAGAAGATTGCGCCTTTGAGGAACAGGGCGAAATCGACCTGCCCGACAAGCGCGCCAAGCTGATGTTCTGTCACCGCAAGCACTTTACCGAGAAATGTGGACTATAAAACATGACAGCCTGTAATCTCCTCGG
>NZ_JAAPBB010000383.1:0-355 GCF_019730395.1 Ochrobactrum sp. SFR4
GTAAATATTCTGTTCATTTCTAATAATATGTAACTTAAGCGGTTTTCAGCGATGGTATTGGATAAGAATAATCAGCTTGCAAGAGCCCTTAATCTGGATATGCGCGACTGGTGGACACCGACCGCGGATAGCTATTTCAGACAGTTTTCGTGCAACGAAATACAACGCACCGTTGGCCTTTTGAAAGGTAATGATGCAGAGCGCGAAGTCATGCAATCATCAAGCAAGGCAGATGCTGCAAAGCTCGCCGAGAAAATTCTTAAAGGCACTAAATGGCTACCACCTCTCTTGCAGGTTTCTAAGCCGGTGAACCTTGACACATCGGACGAAATGCCAGACGCTGCATGAAGCTCCG
>NZ_JAAPBB010000384.1:0-355 GCF_019730395.1 Ochrobactrum sp. SFR4
AGAATGCCTATGGCGCTCTGAAAGTTGCCGACAGAGGTTATGTGATGGAAACCGGTAACATCACAATGCAAGGTTCCGCTGAGGAACTGATTGCAGATCCTAAAATCCGTGAAGCCTATCTGGGAATTTGATATGTCAGTTACCATCACCCGTGAAGGTGAAATCGCCCTCGTTACAGTTGATAATCCGCCTGTGAATGCCCTTGGTCAGGCACTGCGTCAGGGATTGTGGGATGCTGTCTCCACCCTTGATGCCGACGATAAGGTCAAAGCTGTCGTGCTGATTTGCGCAGGGCGTACCTTTATTGCGGGCGCAGATGTACGCGAATTCGGCCAGACACCTCAGCCGGCGCATT
>NZ_JAAPBB010000385.1:0-355 GCF_019730395.1 Ochrobactrum sp. SFR4
TGGAAAGCGGGCGATGGGCAGGCACTGCGGCTTGGAGGCCATCATGAGCAAACCCATAGAAATCGTTGAACGCTCGTTAGACGAAGAAGATATCCGTTCGATGTCTGAAACGATGCTCCCGCATCACATAAAATCCTGCCAACTTGAAGGTAAGGATCTCTCAAGACTGAATTTTTCGGGATGGACTTTTGAGGCCTCCTCGCTGGTGCGCACCAAATTCGATAGTGCCCAGTTGGAGGGCTCGAGATTTATACGTTGTAGAGCCGGACACGCTAGCCTGGAGGCTGCCAACCTGTCGGAAGCGGTGCTGAGCAACAGCGATTTCAACAATGCCAATCTTAGGCGAGCCAAGCTG
>NZ_JAAPBB010000386.1:0-355 GCF_019730395.1 Ochrobactrum sp. SFR4
CGCGACGAGTTCCTTACCATCGATCTGTTGCCCTTCGTGAAGGGCACGAGCGAGCGGCTGGACGATCTGGCAGCAGCGCGCGAAATCGTCTGTACCTCCGACGATATTCTCAGCAGTACGCCAGTCATTCGTGGCACTCGCGTTCCTGTCTACGATGTCGCAGCCGCCGTCGCGGCCGGTCGCCCGATCGAGCGCATCCTTGACGCCTGGCCAAGCCTCGATGCCGAGAAGGTTCGCCTTGCCGCGATCTATGCGGAAGCCAACCCGCTCCGCGGCCGGCCCCGCGTCTCGGGCGACCTCCCGGAAGGCTCGACCATCGTCACTGACCGGCGCGTACCTCGCCGTAGGAAGGCGG
>NZ_JAAPBB010000387.1:0-355 GCF_019730395.1 Ochrobactrum sp. SFR4
GATTTTGACCATGCCGGACAAAAACGCGTGATTGATAGTTTTGTAATCCCTGTATGAGTCATATCAGCAATGTCCTGCTCTATCGCAACGGACAAATCCTGTTAGGCAAAAGATCACCGCACCGCCGGACATACCCGAATTGCTGGGCATTGTTCGGCGGACATCTAGAGAGTGGTGAAACACCCGACCAGGCTGCAATCCGTGAGCTGCGGGAAGAACTGAATATACAGATCTCAGAACTGCATTTTTTGCAGCAGTTCGCGACCGCGCACATCACCATAACCATTTATGCCTGTTGCAACTGGCACGGTGAACCCCGATTGCTTATAGCATCTCCAGCAAAAGTGCGAAGCGG
>NZ_JAAPBB010000388.1:0-354 GCF_019730395.1 Ochrobactrum sp. SFR4
AATGAACTCGCAGCGGTCAGAACCGCAGCGATCGCGGCTGATCTGTGCAGCAATGCCCATGTTGCCCTAGCCATCACCGTTCACAGCCAGGCGGCAACATTCTTTGGAATGTATGCCTCCGTCAGCGCCAGCACCCTCAAAGCAGAAAAGGCCGATGCCGCAAGCCATATCCAGAACCAGAATATGAAACCCCTGATCGAAATCGAGCAGCGCAGACAAGACTTGCGCAGCAGCTTGCCGCCGCGCCCTGCCGATTGGTGGACATATTTCCTCGAAATGTCAGAGGCCGATCTGTTGCAGCATCTGGCCGTGTTCACCGCGCTTTCGCTGCGTCCTTTCGGGCAATATCAGCTT
>NZ_JAAPBB010000041.1:0-3676 GCF_019730395.1 Ochrobactrum sp. SFR4
AATCAACCCATAAACCGAGCCGGAAAATCCAATCTTCAAAAGCACAATTAGTCTCAAATCATTCGACGACGGACAGTCTGTAAATGATGTCGTGGAAAAATATGATGGTAAAGAGCTCTTATTACATACAAGAGTACTAGAAGATGACGAAGGGTATTGCCCATTTTTGTTAATTGAAGGAGAAAAAGATACCTTAAAAAAACTTGCTGAAATGATCTTAGAATTAGCTGAAGGCAATGATGATAAGAAGTTTTTTATTTCTCCAGATGGAGCAGGATCAGCTCACTTTACAAAAGATTCCCAAATGGGATTATATATAAACTGTATAGAATAAATAGTTATGTAAATCGTTACCATTCAAGAATCCGATAGATAGTTAGGATCGATATTCAAAGTACCTCGGCTGGATCGCTGATTGAACAGTCGCAGGTTTCAATCCTTTAACATTTCTGCAATGTAGGCATTCTGACCATATCTTAACGGCGGATAACGGAGGAAAACCATTATCCGCCTCCCTTCTCAGGAATGTTGAGTTACCAATAAAATAGTGGAAGATAGTGCGATGAGAGCGAGCCGAGTAAGCAAGATATCTTCATGGTGAAGAAGGTCGAAGCGGGGAATTCCGTAACAACCTGGCGATAATTGGAGATATGCACTCAGAGTAGCCTTCATTGAAGCTCCAGAGGCACATCTACCCCTTCTGACAAAACTACCCAGACTGGTAAAAGTGGCTTTTCATTTTGGTGTTTGATTGGACACAATGGCAAAGCCCTTTCGGGAGCAGTACGAGCACGCACTCAAGGCAGTTTGCTGTTGGTTATGTGTGTAATTTTGTTAGGCGGTCATGCGCGGAAAAGAGTTTTGCGACCAATACGCGCGCGTACGCGAGAGTAATACGGCCACTTCAGTAATGCCAGATTGTCGCATGCATCGGCGATTATAATCCGGTATGATCTATTATGATCCGCCATGATCTAGCCTGATCTTGTATTTAACCAATTGTAATCACTTCATTATTTTTGTTCTGCGGCGCTGGTCGTGGTATTCTTTGTGCTAACAAAGGAGGCCGTTATGCGCTCAGACGTTGCAATGCCGGACTACATTCGTATTCGCGTTTTCCCAAATGAAAAACAGCATTTGAAAGAGGCCGCTCAAAAGCGCGGTATTTCTCTTTCTGAACTAATCCGCTCCAAGACCTTGCCAGCCGTAGACTGCGAGTTGGCAGCATGAACAGGCCACTTATACGCCCATATAAAGCGCCTAATGGTTCTTACATTCTGCACCCTGCCTTCGTTCGCGGGTTGATTGGGCAAATCTCCTTACAAAACTACAACAACGAAACACGGGAATTCGATTGGGAAACTACTCGTGAAGAAATCCAGTTGGCGCTGCAAGCCTTTGAGGAGCTGGCACTCACAGACGCTCAGCTAAGGGGCGAGAGTGCCGAAATCGCCAACGCCCAAGCCAACGGCATTTATGAATGCTTCGTTGCCAGCACAGTCGACATTCAGTGAAAGTGAGAACTGATATGAACAATTTCGATTTGCGTTTTCTGGGAATGCCAAACGCCCAGAATATGCTCACCGCCCAGCCAAATATGATGCCGGTCAATATGTTGATGATTGGACAAACACCACAACCGGCCATTGATATGACGGCAACAGGGGCAATCCCTTCTAAGGAAACCATCCCGAAGGGCGGCATCATGGCGGCACTTGAAAACCAAACCAGCGCTCCGGTTGCATCTGGCGCAAATGATGCAGGTTATTATCCACCGGCACCAGATGCTAATCGCGCTCCCATCACGCAGCAGGATTATCAAGCCTCACTCAGTCATTTGCAGTCACCACAGGCCGCGCAGCAGCAGGCGCCGTCACCAGCGCAGTCAAGTAGTCAGTCCGGCGGCTTGGACATGGGGACGGCAGCGGCCTTTCTGCAAGGGCTTGGTCGGGGCAATGGTTTGCTCTCAGCTATTGGCGGCGGTATGGCTGCCGTTCAGGAGCAAAAACAAGGCAATCAAACCGTCAATCTTTTGATGGCGCGTGGTGTGCCAGAGGCAGAGGCGCAGATTGTTGCCCGCAACCCGCAGGCAGCCATTCAAGTTCTGCAAAATCTCCAAAAAGGGGCAGACCCGAAATCCATTCTGGAATTGCAGAAGCTCGGGTATGAAGTGGATGCCGCTCGTTTGAAAGCTCAAGGTGGTGGCGCTTCAAATATAGAATACGGCAAAACCCCTATCTGGGGGCAGGATGCCCAAGGTAACCCAGTTATTGGTGTTTTAGGCACGGATGGATCATTCAAGAAGGTTGATACAGGCGGCTTTGATATTTCATCCGGTACTGAGCAAATTGATCTGGGCGATAGCTTCGCCATCAAGGACAAGCGCTCCGGTCAGATTATTGGCTCCGTTCCTAAAAATCTTGCAAATGCTGAGAAAGAAAAAGTCGTAGGAAAGGCACAGGGAGAGGCTTTCACTTCACTTCCTTCCGATCTTGCGAGAGGTGAACAAACGATTGCTGATATTGATACTCTGCTCTCACATGATGGGTTATCTGCAATTGTGGGACCGGCTGACCAGTACCGCCCAAATTGGACAATGGGCGCAAGTGGGCGTGATGCACTGACATATCTCAAAAAACTTCAAGGCGGCGCATTTCTTCAAGCATTTGGGATGCTTAAAGGTGGCGGGGCTATCACTGAAATTGAAGGAGCCAAGGCAGAGGCTGCAATGGCGCGTATGGATCGCTCACTGAGCGAAGATGATTTTAAAACGGCGCTGAAGGATTTTCGAAATGCAGTCTCAGATGGCATGCAGAAATTAAAGCAGAAGGCTGGTGGAAACAGCGCGCCGTCGGAAAGTGCGCAATCAAGTAGTGCTCCACAGACTGGAATGATTGAGGATGGATATCGCTTTAAAGGCGGCAATCCTTCCGATCCGAATAGCTGGGAAAAGGTGCAATGATGGCAGGCCCTTGGGAAAAGTACAAACCACAAGCCGAAGCTGGCCCTTGGCAGAAGTATGCCAGCCCAACCTCAGACCCCTACAATGGCAGCTTCGCCAATGACGGTACAGCTGGGCCCACATTGGCCCGTGGCGGGACTGCACTGCCCGAAGAGCAATCCTTGGGTGGCGCTGGTATGACATGGATGGAAAACGCTATCTCAGGCATTCCAATTGTCGGCCCATCTATCCAGAAAGGCTCTGATTATATCGGCAGCAATCTTTACGGGCTTGCGACCGGCCAAGACCCCGCGCAAATCCGTGAGGAAGTGAACCAACGCCGCGAAGGTCGTAATGAAACTTATCCAGCCTCCGCTTTCTCTGGGCAGCTTGCGGCCAATATCGCGCCAATGTCTGCTATCGGGCGCACAGCAGCAGGTGCTGAGGCTCTGGGCATAACTGGTGCGAACTGGCTAACCCGCGCGGGCAATTCTGCTGCATCCAGCGCTATGATTTCAGGGGCAGATACGGCGGCGCGGGGTGGAGATATTTTCGATGCCGCTGCTAATGCCACAATTTCAGGCGGTATCGGTGCCGCTATCCCCGCGCTTGGGGCTGGTATTTCTAAAGGTCTTGAGACCTTTGGTAATCGCAATATGTCGACCATCGGCGCAATGCTAAATCCAGCCAAGGAAGCAGAGCGGCGCGTTGGTACGGCTTTCTTACGAGATGCTC
>NZ_JAAPBB010000389.1:0-354 GCF_019730395.1 Ochrobactrum sp. SFR4
GATGAGGCGGAATGTCAGCGCTTCATCCTGATGCGCAGACCATGTTTCAGCGTTCACACTGGAGAAGCGTGGGCCGATAACATAAGGGTGAGACGACACCCATTTCTGCTGGTCAGCATCAAACTCTCCGAGTTTTGCGAATGAAACCGAGTGCTCATTGTCATCGGTTTTAATCACAAAGGCGAACTTACGGTCTGACTGCGTGGTCACTGGCAACGAGTATCGGGCGGACTTCCACCCTTCCACCGCACCGACCATGCTGACCGTCGATTGAGCCATGACCTCCGTTGTCGGGTAGCCGTTGTCAATCGTCACCTGCTCGATCAGAAGGACATTGTTCTGGTTCCCGATCTT
>NZ_JAAPBB010000390.1:0-353 GCF_019730395.1 Ochrobactrum sp. SFR4
GTAGAAATGCGCATCAGTGCGCCCGTCTGCCGAAGTGCCGATAACAAGATCGGAGAGATTGCCGATTTTATGCAGGCTCAGCGCAATCATGGCGTAGATCACATTGAACAGCGAGGCATTATTGGCACGCGCCAGACTATACAGCCCTTCGGCGGTTTCCTGATCAATGGCGCAGTCCAGCCAGTCCACATCACCGCTTGTTGTTCCGGCATCACTTGCTTCAGCAATTTGCGGCAGTTTCAGCCCATGCGTGGCCGTGGTCAGCATATTTTTCCAGTAATCAATATGCGTCTGATCCAGCCCCTGTTCATATTGCCGGCGGGCAAAAGCAGCCATTGACGGCGCGGGCTGCT
>NZ_JAAPBB010000391.1:0-353 GCF_019730395.1 Ochrobactrum sp. SFR4
GCAAGCTAATCTTGCTCAGATCGGGTTAAGTGCAAAAGTGACGAAAGTTCCATGGGCACTCTTCTCTGATCAAGTTTCAAAACCAGAAAATACACCGACTGTTTCAGAAATTTTCGTCAATACCATGACCGGTGATCCGGATTCTTTGTTGTCAAATATGTATCACTCTCAGGCTGGCGGCACATGGATGTCACCAGAATACCTGAAAGATGAGCAGGTCGATGCCTTACTGGAAAAAGGACGAGCAACACTTGATGAAGCGGAGCGCGCTAAAATTTATGAAGAACTTGGCACTCAATTGATAGCTGTTGCACCATCAATCTTTGCACAAGATCAGATTTCGGTTTTTGCTG
>NZ_JAAPBB010000392.1:0-353 GCF_019730395.1 Ochrobactrum sp. SFR4
CATTTGCGACGGTAATTCCTGCCATTGACGTTATTTATTTCCATAAAACGCGGCATTATGTTTTGCTATAAATGTTCCTGAGGCCGGACAAAGTCTGTCTCACGATCCGGTTGAGGAGCCGGATTAACGGAACATGATAATAAAAAGATACGGTTCTGTGTCTGATACCGGAGCCGGAACGGGGCAATTATATTCGCCTGACAGCCAATGATTTCTTTGAAATCCGCGATGAGTATCATGCGGAAATAATGTCTGTGAGCCTAAGCTACGCAGCAGCAATCTTGCTGTGCCTTTTTCAAAGGAAAATCATGTCTGCAGGTACCGGCAACGACCGGTTAAGAGAGGTGGAACAT
>NZ_JAAPBB010000393.1:0-352 GCF_019730395.1 Ochrobactrum sp. SFR4
GACGCTTGTAATCGTCTTTTCACTCATGAGATTGCCACTCGCATTTTTGCAAAACTTACATTCTGTATAATACAGAATTTCACAAAAATATCAATGATTGTCGTGATTTATATGATTGAAAAGCGCGACATCACGACACGCGATCGCGCCTTATGCGGCGCGTTTGCGGGTGTTTTTCTTGCGTCCCAAGCCCATTTCTTTTGCGAGCTGCGAGCGTGCTGCGGCATAGCCGGGGGCAACCATTGGATAATCTGCGGGCAGGTTCCACTTGGCGCGATATTCATCAGGCGTCATGCCGTGCTGTGACGACAGATGGCGCTTGAGGGATTTGAATTTCTTGCCGTTTTCAAGG
>NZ_JAAPBB010000394.1:0-352 GCF_019730395.1 Ochrobactrum sp. SFR4
TATTGAAACCCTTGTTGAACAAGGTGCTATCTGCGTTCCGGACGTGCAACATGCCGCTTATCAGCTGGCGGAACTGTTTCTGGCAGGCATTTATCGCCAGCGCTTGTTTGCCTATATGGAAGAGGCACCAACGCCGGAGCAAATTCGCTATAATGTGGAATCCGCAGTGAATATGTTTTTCGCCGCCTATGGTACAAAACCGGATACTCAAGCGACGGTATAAGCTCCCCCCTTTTCCGCATCCTGCAGGCTATCAGGTCAAATCCGGCGAGCGCTTAAGCCAGCATGTACTCAGGATTATGATTGCAGCGGCACAGATTTGCGCTACTCTGTTCAAAAAAGCAGTTTACGT
>NZ_JAAPBB010000395.1:0-352 GCF_019730395.1 Ochrobactrum sp. SFR4
GTGCCGGATGCGGCACGTCTGGCTTCAATGCATAATTCGCTCTGGCGCTTACAGCGTTTCAGCCTTGTCAAAGCCGCGGCCGTATAAAATTGTCACGTAAGGCCAGCCTTTATCGTTGCTGAATCGCCACAATTCCGGATTAAGCATATTTATGATAGTCATTTTTAGCTCATGATAATGATAAGAGCTTGCCGTAAGCTTCACAGACATGTTTAAGCCACAAAACTGTTTATAGCGGTTAAGTCCGGCAGGATGTTTGGCGTCCATGCAACTGATGTGAGTTTGATCAGTTATACTGTTATTCGGGTTGATTATTGTTTCAGAGTTAAATTGTGAGCAGGGAAAGCGAAGC
>NZ_JAAPBB010000396.1:0-352 GCF_019730395.1 Ochrobactrum sp. SFR4
GCCAACCAGATGCGTAAAAACTTTGCGCTCGGCACGATTGTCCAGATACGGACATTCAGTCGGTGCAGTCAGGTAGAATTGCTGTGGTTGCGGTTGATGCTGTGTCATGATTTGCCCGTCAATACGACAATAAAGACGACTTGAAATTATACGTCTCAAATTGTGCAGTCAAAAGGCCTGCAGAATGGTTAATCATAATAGAATTGAGCAGGATGTAAAATCCCGCTTTCGTGAATGTGTAGTCATAGCGCATAAGCGACGATAATTAAGCTGATAATGCAAACAGCGCAGAAAACTCTGCGCTGTTAAAATCTCTAAATGTTGTTGTTATGGATTGGTGCGTACAATCACT
>NZ_JAAPBB010000042.1:0-3448 GCF_019730395.1 Ochrobactrum sp. SFR4
GAAACTGCCATAATTCTTCTCCTTAATGACAAATAGTCTATTTAAGGAGGCGGAATCAAACCGTGACAAGTCCAGACTCACTACCTAAAAGACGCTCATCAATCTGGATCAAGCCTTGCGCATCTATGTAGACTAAGCCTTTGTCAAAAAGGGTATGCATATCTGCTCGGAGTAATAGTCCATTGTCTGTGCGGTGTGTATGTTTACCGCGATAAGGGTGGATGTGAGCCGCTTCTAAAATCTCAACGACTCCGCATCCAGTAATCGCACACTTGCCTTCATACGCTTTCAGCAGAGCATTACGGAAATCATGCTGCCCTTCGCGAAGTGCAATAGCGCGTAGCTCCCAGACGCGTGCATCATATTCATTTTCAATGGCTGGTTTGTTTTCTAACGCAATCTGTCTGTGGGCTTCTTCTAGGGCAAAGCTGACCGAACTGATTTGCACGGCTTTCCAGACGCCTTCGGAGTCTGGGCGGATATCCCAGATGCCATGTTTTGATTGATTATAAAGAAGATATGTCGTTTCGCTTGAAGACTGCTCACGAAAAAGAACATCTTTTTTGTTCGCTTGATCGCTTCTGAAGCTTTTGCGGCCTTTATCATGATGCCGGCGGTTATGATCATTCACGCATAAAAGCCTTGCATTTTCGCGAACATCAGTATGGTTCTCGCCAGGGTAATTCTCTCCTAACCAGCGCGTTAAATCTTTGATAGTTGCTCTGCCATTCAACGCTACAACAGCATCATACACATGCCAGTACTTCCAGTTGCCGCGATTGAGTTTGTCCATGTTCATCCTTCGATTCTGGCGATCAAAAATTGAAAAATGCCATGAGAGCCTAAACTCGTAATGTGAATTATTTTATTTTTACTAATTAACTTTGATCTGTAAACCAAAAGACAGGTTTATTAAAATGATTGTGAAAATAGAATCTCATCTCGGAGGGCAAAAGGAGTGGCATTCTTGTTGGATTTAATACTTACAAATTGCTTTGTCATAGATTGCTACTCAGAAAGGGGCATCAGTGTGTATTTTGCCGCCACCTTGAGAGAGGCAAGACTTGCTCCATGTTTTGCATGAATTATCATGCAAAAATTCGGGCTTAAATACTATCTTAAGCTCATCACCAAAGTTCGAAAATACGTTGAAAGCATTTCTAACAAGTATGCCTAGGAGGCTCGACTTGTGTTGGAAATTAGAAGGTAATGATAGTGACTGATTTTAGAAGCGTGCCAAAATTTGAGAAAAAAAACCATCATTATGTTCCTAGATTTTGGCAGCGCCATTTCTATGGCTTAAATGGAGGTCTCTTCAAGACACAGGCAGGGGGCTATGTAACAGCTAGTGTTGCCAGTACAATGACTTCGGATTGGACATACACATCATTCGATGAATATTGGCGTCCAATGGATACAGTTGAAGATAATCTATCAGAGTACGAAAACGATGCTGCGTTACTTTATCAAAGGATACTTCCTCTGGGGGTGGTCGTAACGAATGATGACTGGGTTTCTCTTTGTGCGTGGCTTGGTGTTTCAGCAACACGCCATCCAAATGTTATGGCCAAGTCTAATCAGCTAGGAGCAGATTTTTTACGCTCCTTAAAGGCAGAAAATGATCAATTCCTATCTTATGAACATTTAAACGATTATTTTGAAGCCAATCTGGGGAGCTCTCTTCGGAGGGATGAATATGAGAAAATAATTGAGATCGGTTCTCATGGATTAGAGGCCGTAGCTCGATATATTGAAAAAATGTTACCATATGCCCCTGAGCTTCCACAGACGGATGCATTACTTGCGAAAGACTTAATTTCGCAAAGTATACAAGAGATGGATCTGGTTTTGATAGATGCTCCAACTGGGTATGAATTTATCTTGGGTGACAATCCTCTGCCAAATGATAAGCTTGGTGTCGGGTTTACCGTTCCGCTAAGTAAAGCTGTAGCTTTGATGGCTTGTATTTGTCAGGATTCGGATAATCCTCAAAGGGATAGGCGGGGGGGAACTGCGGCTGAGGTGGAAAAAATCAATCTTGAACAAATAGGTAGGTCAAAAGTAGCAATTTCATCTTCTAAAGATATTTTGAAAGTATATGTAGAAAAATATGATGCTAATTGAGTAATCGTTGAAAGATTCAGAAATGCTATCTAATGATTTTTTTAGTCCTGAAGATTTTGAAATTTCTGCGCCGCCGCCGTTTCTTTATAAGTATATGGTTGCTGATCGTGTTGATGACGTTTTGGATACTGGGCACGTGAAGTTTACGCATCTCATGGATACAAATGATTCTTTTGAAGTTCGGAAGACTTTTAAACGTTTTGCTGGTCCTAAGTTTATTGCGATGATGACGCGAGCGGCGAGTTCAAAGGCAATGTCGGAGCATATTGATCAACAGTTTCAACAAAAACTTGCTGAGTTAACGCAAAATAACTTTCATCCTTTAATCTTAGAACAAATTAAGCAGTCAGAGCAAATCGTAAAGGGGTTTGTAAAGTCCCAGTTGGAGAGTTCTATTGGTATGCTCTCAGAGCAAATCAATAATGATTATACACCAGAGAAATTCTTATCAGAAATGGGGGCTACTCTTTTGTGTTTTTCATTGTCCGAGCGCTATGACACAGCTGCGATGTGGGCGCATTACGGTGGAAATCATAAAGGGTTCGTAATTGCATTTGATACATCTCACCCATGGTTTAAAAACGATAAGGATACTGAAAGTTCTAAATTAAAACAGATTATATATCTTGATGATCAAAAGGATGAGCTTTTTGATGATTTGCAAGCGGCGTTCTCTTCGAAAGCTACAGACTGGGCGTATGAGAGGGAATGGCGTATGAATTGCACAGTGGAGGAAATTGAGAGGACTGTTGGTCAGGGCAGTGATTGTATTCACTTACGCTCTTTCCCATCAGAAGCGGTTTCTTCAGTAATTTTAGGGGCTAAAGCTTCAAGTGTTACAGCAGATAAGGTACGGGATATTCTGAATAAGAAGTATCCGCATGCAAAGTTACAGCGGGTAACACCGCAACCGATGATGAGTACCTATTTGTTGAGTAATGTAGCGCGATGAGTATTTTTTAGTTTAAAATTTGTGACATCCAAAATTATTTATGGTGTTCTGAATGTATAATTCATTGTACCTAAGATCCCGGCTTTTATAATTGTCATTCTTCCAACTATTTGAATTTGTTTGATCTTTATTTGAGCGTCCGGCATATCTGTGCTATAAAATAACTGTGCTTTAGCAATGTTATAAAAGGTGCGCTATGAAGGTCTATGGATACGCCCGTGTTTCGACTGTCGAACAGGCCGTAAATGGTGACAGCATAGAGACTCAGAAGGCTAAAATGGCAGGCTATGCCATGATGGACTTGTCACGGTTTGATTCCGCCTCCTTAAATAGACTATTTGTCATTAAGGAGAAGAATTATGGCAGTTTCAC
>NZ_JAAPBB010000397.1:0-352 GCF_019730395.1 Ochrobactrum sp. SFR4
GATTGCCGCTGCATTAATTGCGCTGTCTCAAGTTAAAGGTGTCAACACACAACTGGCATTGCCTGCCGGTGTGTCGACAACCTTCCTGCTTATTTATGCCGGTGCATTGCTGATGCGTGTATTGCGCGTCTCTGTCGCTGCCGGTGTGAAGGCACAGCAGCCAGATCACGGTCATGCCGACAGCGATCTGGAAGCCGCATTGGATGCGCTGGTTATTCGTCTGGATCAGGATGGCCATATCCGTTCCTTGTCAGATCGTTGTGTTGAACAATTCGGCGTGGATCGTGCGGTGCTGAATGGCACATTGCTGCTGGATCGCGTGCATGTTGCCGACCGCGTACAATATCTCGCT
>NZ_JAAPBB010000398.1:0-352 GCF_019730395.1 Ochrobactrum sp. SFR4
ATCAGCACCATATTCGACTTACAGCCAAGACGTTTGGCCATGATACCAGACAGAATATTCGCCTGATCCTGGTTGGTCAGAGCCACCATCAGATCGGCGTCCTGTACTTCTGCTTCACGCAGCAGTTCCTGATCCAGTGCACTGCCGTTCAGCACAATCGTCTTATTGAGTTCATCTGCAACAAAGGCCGCACGCTCGCGATTATGCTCGATGATTTTCAGACGGGTATGCGGCTGACGCTCTTCCATCTTCTGCGCTACATAGAGCCCGATATTACCACCACCGGCGATAATGATGCGGCACGCTTCCGGCTTATCATGACCGAACAGCCCGAGTGTACGGCGTACCTGCT
>NZ_JAAPBB010000399.1:0-351 GCF_019730395.1 Ochrobactrum sp. SFR4
TGCACGCTCCGTTTGCGTAATGGCCAAAGACCATCCGCTGACGAAACATAAAATTATCCGCCCTGAAAATCTCCGTGATGAGCCACTGGTACTGCTCGGAAGACGCCGTTCACCGCGCCATGATCTCGATCTGGTCTTTTCATCCCACGGTGTCCGGCCGAAAATCCGGCTTGAAGCTCATTCGGTCAGTTCAGCCTGTGGGTTTTCTGCGGAAGGGATCGGCGTCTCTATCGTCAATTCCCTGCTGGTGCAGGACTGTATGGATCTGGATACGGAGGTCCGGCTGTTTCTTCCCGATGTGCCGCATCATTTTGCATTTGTTTATCCGGATAAGCCACGGCTCCCTGAGCT
>NZ_JAAPBB010000400.1:0-351 GCF_019730395.1 Ochrobactrum sp. SFR4
TATAATATGAAACGCCTCGTAAAAATAAGAAAATAACAACTCTCATAGCCGATAAATTGCATATATTTTCTTGTGAAAAAGCCCAGATATGCCGGTAGATCCTATGCGTGAGAAAAAAAACAACGGAAATTTTGACAGGAAGGCAGTGCTGAAACAGCATGCCCCCGATCAGCCGGTTGCGCCTGCTGAAAAGGTTGAGCTGAGCCCTCTTGCCGTCAAAGTTGCTGCCCAATACCGCAATGAGAGCATCTCACCGGCGCTGTTTACCGGTCTTATGCGCATCTGGGAGTTTCTGGTTGTTTTTCTGTGTGGCAGCGGGTTTTATCTTGCCTATGTCGGCATTCAGGAAAT
>NZ_JAAPBB010000401.1:0-350 GCF_019730395.1 Ochrobactrum sp. SFR4
GATTTCATGGCTGATGTTCATGAGCGTATCAATGCCCATCGCCAAGCCTTGAAACGTGGTGAAACCAAACAAGAAGATCCGATTCCGCCTGTTGCGGAAGCACTGGCACAGCAGGCATGGGTCTTGTGTTTTGATGAATTCACAGTGACCGATATTGCCGATGCCATGATCCTTTCCCGCCTGTTCTCAGCGCTTTTTGAGCGTGGTGTGGTGCTGATCGCAACCTCCAATGTGGCGCCGGATAATCTCTATCCGAACGGGTTGAACCGCCAGCTGTTCATGCCGTTTGTCAGTATTCTTAAAACCCGCGTAGACGTAATTAATCTGGATTCAAGAACCGATTACCGTCT
>NZ_JAAPBB010000402.1:0-350 GCF_019730395.1 Ochrobactrum sp. SFR4
GAACGGGTGAAAATCTTCATCCGTACAATGCACCAGCTGTTTTGCACTCCATCCGGTCATTCATAAGGTTTTAAATCATGGAAAATTTTACCCCGTGGTCAGCACTTTCGGGCGGGCTTCTGATCGGCCTGTCGGCAGTATTGCTGATGTTTTTCGAAGGACGCATTGCCGGTATCAGCGGCATTGTCAGCAGGCTTTTCCCGCCTTATAGCGACAATCGCTTTTTATCCCGCGCAGGCTTTGTGCTGGGGCTGCTGATTGCTCCGTTTCTATATATGCTCTTCAGCGGTCACACACCGGTTCTCAGTGTTTCTTCCGATCCGGTATTGATGATTATTGCCGGTTTGCTG
>NZ_JAAPBB010000403.1:0-350 GCF_019730395.1 Ochrobactrum sp. SFR4
CGATCAGGATCTTGATCGACAAGACGCGCGTCATTACCACACGCGAGGCCGATGTTGACCCGATTCTGGCCCTTCATCAAAGGTTGTCCGCAGGCACAGGCCCAACCACTCCGGGTGAGTTTCTGGCTGATCTTATCAAAGAACACCTTGACGAGGTTGATGACCACATCGAGGAACTGGAAGACGCGGTCAACAGGATCGAAGGGCTTGTGGGCACTCATCAGACCGAGGCCGCCTGCCCCAATATGGCACAAACCCAATCGCGCATCAGCGGCTTCTTGCGCCACCTCGGGCCGCAGAAACCCGTGCTGGAACATTTGTCGCGCTGCAAGCACGCCCTTTTGAGTGAA
>NZ_JAAPBB010000404.1:0-350 GCF_019730395.1 Ochrobactrum sp. SFR4
CCTTTCATGCCGATGTTAAACTCTTCGAAAAAGCCGGTGCGTTTTTCTAAAGATGCAAAAACATCCAGCACGCCATTGAGCGCACTGTTGATGGTCGGCAGCATGCTATCGCCAATACCAATGCCAAGAGCGATGAAATTGTTCTTCACTTTATCAATGGTGTTGGCCGTGGTTTCTGCACGAACCCGATATTCCTCAAAGGATGAGCCTGCATATTTCGCACTATCACTCACCATGTCCAGCTGGCGGCGAAGATCCGTTGAGTTATTGATCAATGGCATCAAAGCGCGTGCTTCGTCACCAAACAAAGCACTGGCGATGGAGATACGCTGCCACTCAGGCAGCTTCTG
>NZ_JAAPBB010000405.1:0-350 GCF_019730395.1 Ochrobactrum sp. SFR4
ATTCGTATGTACGATAGAGATATATCGAGCGTATGTACATACAGTACATTCATTATAGAAATATAATTTATATGTACGTTACGCATTGTTAAATCGTAAATATCAATCGTATGTACGATTGGTAATGCTATATCGTATATATCGTAAGTATGTACGTTATGTATCTCTAGTGTGTAAATACCATGAGTATTTACACACTAGAAATACTTTGCGTATGTATGATTGGTACATACGCATTCTGTTTCGCCGTAAGCTGCAACCTTGAATGCGGGTACATGCATTTCGTATGTACGAAATGGCAATACGCAACGTATTTCTTAATTGGTATCAGGCCACCCACTCATAAATAT
>NZ_JAAPBB010000406.1:0-349 GCF_019730395.1 Ochrobactrum sp. SFR4
CATTCATGCCAGATTCGTAAGCAAGACGCGATGAAAGCTTTTCAGGATCTGCGAATAGATCTGCGCGTCGCTGCCGCTGATCTGGCAGCCGGTGCGAAAGGAGCGATAAGGCAAGATTATCGCTCTTTTGGTGATTCGCTGTACTTGTGCGGTTAACTTTTAGTTAACCATGATTTCCGCACTTTAGTCCTCGACGCCCTGTACGTTCGAGGATTGGTCATCTGTGCTGAGCTGAGAAACTTCCCTGTCTAATGCTTCTTCAATCCGAAAACGAATTTTAGGCGCACAAGTCCTCTCAGGGCCTCCTAGGCGATACAAAGCTTCTTCAAGATCATTTCGCGTTGGCTCT
>NZ_JAAPBB010000407.1:0-349 GCF_019730395.1 Ochrobactrum sp. SFR4
TTAAATTCGATGCAGGCAGCTTGTTTTGTCGGCCGTGAACCGCAGACAATGCTCGGCGGTGTTGCCTCTCATCTTTACACCGAGTTTAACGGGCATGGCATTGATACGGGCAGGCTGCAACAGGCACTTGAGCGCCTTGCAAAACTGCATCCGATGATAGCACTTTGTGTGACGGACGACGGGCAGCAGACAGTTGCAGACACGCCACAGCATCCGGTGCTTGAAATTGATGATCTGCGTGGCAAATCTTTACCTGAACAGCAAGATTTTCTGGAGAAAAAGCGGCAGGTCTGGACACATCAGAAGCTTGATCTGTGCTCGGGACAGGCGGTGCGATTCTCTCTGACTT
>NZ_JAAPBB010000408.1:0-349 GCF_019730395.1 Ochrobactrum sp. SFR4
TCTGTCTGTTCCGTCGTCCGGCTCTTACATTGATGGCTGGGTCTTTTTTAACAATGGCTGGTCTTGCTGACTTGCCTTTGACAGACAATCAGGCATTTGCACAAAGTTTTTCGGAAATGGCCAAGCCGGAGGTGCCGGCTGAGGTAAACAATTATCCGCTGGATGAAGCATTCCTGACGAAGATGGAAGCGGCACAGGCGGAGCTTAATACAATCGATATGTCGGGCCAAAGTAATGATGAAGCCGGTACCGGCGATCACTCTCCGAAGGCACTGGCTGCCCGTATTGAAAAACAGCCTAAAGTGATGGATGTGCTGAAAAAGCACGGATTGACAGCGCAGGATTATAT
>NZ_JAAPBB010000409.1:0-348 GCF_019730395.1 Ochrobactrum sp. SFR4
TGTGGTTGAGCCGGTTACCTCTGCCGGTACGCCGCTGGACGGCATCGTTACTTTGCCGCTGGCGCTGGATATTCCTTATAGTTTCGGTGTGATCAGTCACAATGCCACGCAGCTAAGCGAGACAGCAGCAGAACTGATCACCGCTCTGGAACAGGCCGCCCATCTATTGGTGCCGGGTTTCAAACTTCACACGCCTGATGAACATCAATCGCTGATTACCCAGCTTGCATTGCTGGAGGACTGACCATGACAAAATTTCCCTCATCGCTTGAAGAACTCAACAGCCTCGTTGCCCGTGATCTGGATTATCTGACATTACCGGCCAAAGAATGGGTGCCGCTGAAACAG
>NZ_JAAPBB010000410.1:0-348 GCF_019730395.1 Ochrobactrum sp. SFR4
GTGGCGTCATGCTTTCCGTAATGCATTCGGCCCGACATGGACATTGCTTGGCCTCATCCTCGGCAATCTTCTGGCCGGTGTTGCGGTTGTTGAAACGGTTTTCACCATTCCGGGTCTTGGCCGTCTGCTGGTTAATGCGATCTTTGCCCGTGACTATCCGGTTATTCAGGGCTGCCTGTTGTTCATCGCCGGTATCTACGTGGTGGTGAATCTGATTGTTGATCTCGTCTATCCGTATTTTGATCCGAAGGTGACGGCACAATGAAACATCTGCCTTTAAACCTTCTCATCGGCGGCACTCTGGTTAGTAGCATCGGCTGTGTTATGCTGGTCGGTTCCTTCTGGACG
>NZ_JAAPBB010000411.1:0-348 GCF_019730395.1 Ochrobactrum sp. SFR4
CGGCTGCCGAGAGTTTTCCCTTTGTCTTGCGGTAGGGCATGATAATGAATTTTTCAGAACTTTTGGAAGCGGCAAGCATTTTAGAAACCTCAATGAATGTTCCTAAAATGTTCTCACTGATCATTAGAGTCAAGTGTTATTATTAAGACTGGATCATTCTTGCTGTTCCAGAGAGGCCGCTTTGCGCTTAAACTGTTGTATCTCCTCAAGAATTCCATTGGATACAACTTTTAATTCTTCATAAAACTCTCGATAAGTCGGGATTGAGATAAGGGAAGATGGAATTTGTGAAATTTGATCGTCGGAAGTAAAATAATGTTCTTGTGGAACACTTAACGGTAGCTTTAT
>NZ_JAAPBB010000412.1:0-348 GCF_019730395.1 Ochrobactrum sp. SFR4
GGTATGCGTGCCCTTGCCGATGCCAATGCACAGGCCAGTGCGGAAATGCTGGAATATACCCAAGGGCTGGCAGTGCTGCGTGCTGCCGGTTGTGCCGGTGAAAAATCCGTGCGTCTGCAACACAGTATTGAACATCTTGAAAAGATACAGGCGATTGGTCAGCGCAAAGGTGCCAAACCCAATCTGATGATTGCCTCGGTTATGGAACTGGGGCTGTTGCTGGTGGTGCTGATCGGCGCGGTTCTGGTTTTTCAGGGCTCACTTGAAGTCGCAGTACTGGCTGCTGTGGTGGTGATCATTGTGCGCTTCAGTGAGCCCTTGAGCAGTGTTATTCTGATGACGCTGATT
>NZ_JAAPBB010000413.1:0-348 GCF_019730395.1 Ochrobactrum sp. SFR4
GGACAATCTGTAGCTCACCCTGGATTATGGTTCACGGGTTATGGCAACTGGACAGGTGCAGCTTCAGCCACACTATTAGGTTCCGGCCGAATTGCTCGCGAGTTAATACCACAATTAGTAGCCACTTTATAAAGCTAGCTGATTGTTCGCCTTGCGAACATTCAAAACAAGTGTAACTACCAGTGCTACATTTAGTGCCGCTATGCAAAGCATCGTGATTAACAGCGTTGTGGCACTCCCTCCGTCCAGTAACACCGCCCCTAAAGATGGTGCCAATGCCTGAACTAAAAGGCTTGGCATTGCTAACTTCCCCATATTCGACGCGTACTCAGATGGGTCAAACAATGC
>NZ_JAAPBB010000414.1:0-348 GCF_019730395.1 Ochrobactrum sp. SFR4
TTATCCGTGGACGCATTCAAGGGCGCGGCGGCAATGGTGGCAATGGCGCTGGCAATGATGGGTACGCCACACATGGTCAGGCAGGCGGAACGGCTCTTTATACACGCAGACCTGTCATTATTGAGCAGTCAAACCAGATTTGGGGCGGCGGCGGTGGCGGTGGTTCCGGTACTTGGAAATATGGCGGTGGCGGTGGAGGCGGGCAAGGGTTTTCTGCGGGGCTTGGGGGTACGGGGCAGGGCGATGGTGCAGCGGGTACAGCAGAAAGGCCAGGGGCAGGCAATGGCGGCGGTAACGATGGTGCCTATGGTGGCGCAGCAGGTCAACCCGGCAAACATGGCCTCGGTA
>NZ_JAAPBB010000415.1:0-347 GCF_019730395.1 Ochrobactrum sp. SFR4
GCATCATGGTTGGATCAAGCCGGAGGTCGAGAAGCCGGATAGCACCGTGACCATCGCGCTCACGCATATAATAAGCGCCACGCAGCTCTTCATGACCTGCAGGTTTCAGTATTTTCACGATCACCGGAGAGTTCTCCTCTCCGGTGATTGTTGCTTTCCAGATATGACTGGAATTGGTGTCAGCCAGCAGTGTTGCAGAGGTAATCTGCCAATGTGCCGGAAACTCCGGCGGCGTCACTTGCAACTGTTGCATAATGGCTTAGCTCAAACCGAGCATCAGGTTCATATTTTGCACAGCTGCACCCGATGCACCCTTACCGAGATTATCCAGCACAGCCACCAGATTG
>NZ_JAAPBB010000416.1:0-346 GCF_019730395.1 Ochrobactrum sp. SFR4
GCGTCGATGCCCAACAGATAATCCTATATCCTGGAGTTCTTGCGTCATACGAGGCCGACCATAAGATTTAAGGCTAAGATGATATTGCTCTCGAATATGTGCGAGGAGTACCATATCCTGTCTCTGCCGCTGGCTTAATGGCCGCCTGCGCCAGGCACGATAACCACGTGATGTAACGTCCATAATCTGGCACAATCGGTGGACCGAAATTTGATTGCTGTGTTCTTCCACGAAAGCAAACCTCATTTGCTTTGGTTCGCGAAGAACACGGTGGCCTTTTTTAATACTTCCCTCTCCTCCAGAAGTAGGCGGTTCTCCTTACGCAGCCGTTCATTCTCTTTTGCTA
>NZ_JAAPBB010000417.1:0-346 GCF_019730395.1 Ochrobactrum sp. SFR4
TTGAACAAGAGTTAGATCAAATGCGGTCAGCTCATAACAGGATGTCGGCTGTTCATGCCAGACTTAAACGATCACAGGATCGTAAGGCAGGCTCACTGCTTGCATAGCCTCTTGGCGAAGTTTCAGTGATCCGCCTTCGCCATAGCTTTGCCGATCGATGGAATGCCCCATCAAAATTTTACGTACTTCCGCATCAATCTTTGCGTTCTTCATTCGATCTTCAAAGGAGTGCCGCAGCGAATAGAATGTTTGCCGCGGCATTTCGAATAAATTATTTTCACGCAGATATTTCCCAACGGCGCCTGATAGCGTGTCTCCTTTATCACGATAACGGGGGAAACCATTC
>NZ_JAAPBB010000418.1:0-345 GCF_019730395.1 Ochrobactrum sp. SFR4
TTATATAAAAGTTTAAGCAGTTCAGGCGCTTACACTGAGCACTCATCATTATGCCCCGCACAACAGTTCTCCATTAGGAACTGCGCTAGTTCAGATAGAGTATGAAAATTCGCACTATAAATAATAGAACGCGCTTCCCGCTGAGCAGTGACTAACCCAGCATGTTCTAATTCTTTAAAGTGAAAAGAAATGTTCGATGGAGATACACCAAGCATTTCCGCTATAGCGCCGGCAGATAATCCTTGAGGCCCTGCAATGACCAGTTGCCGAATGACCTGTAAACGCGTTTGCTGTGAAAGCGCAGAGAAAGCTGCAAGCGCTTGATCTTCTTTCATCAAATACTCC
>NZ_JAAPBB010000419.1:0-344 GCF_019730395.1 Ochrobactrum sp. SFR4
GTCGCCGCAAGCGCAAACGCTTGTGCGCATGGTCGAGAACGTCCCAAGTCACGCGCTTTCTGAAATCATCGCCCGAGACGAATACAAAAATGCACTTCAGGAATTGCGAGGATTTGTCGAAGACATTCAAACACACTTCAAAGCGCATGACGGTTCGAAAGGTCTGGACCGCGAACGCTTGTCCCAAGTGCTTCCAAATCTGCCACAACATAAAATACATGAGTTCTGCAGAAGCGTTGCCTGTGCAGAAACAATTGGATCGAGAGCCAGCGCTATCGAGCAAGCCAATTCCCAAACGCTCGCCCGCTCTCATTCGCATGAGCAATCACCCTCGAAGGGTTTCG
>NZ_JAAPBB010000420.1:0-344 GCF_019730395.1 Ochrobactrum sp. SFR4
AGATACACCACCTCGCCCGATCAGGCTTTGACTATCATTCATGCTGATCTGTGTATTCCACATATCACGGAAAGACTGCATTCCCACCGAAGACCACATTAATTGCGCCTGCGGTGTAACTGACCAGTATTCATTCAAATCGAACCGACGCCCGGCCTCAGCACTCACAGCAAAACCCAAAGCTTTCTGGTTATTTGCCAGCCCCCGTCGGGCAGTCGTCGAATTATAGTCATTGGTAAACCAGTTCATCTGAACCTGACCGTCGGCATAGAAACCATTGTCACTATACCATGTCAGAGCTCCGCCCAGCCCCCAAGCCTCCGTGGTGACCTTACCACTCCCGT
>NZ_JAAPBB010000421.1:0-344 GCF_019730395.1 Ochrobactrum sp. SFR4
GGCCATACCGAAGTTATGCGCGGATTGCCCGAAACGGGCTTTTGAGTGTCCGCGCACAAATAGGGCGTTTTGCTCATCTTCACCGCGCCAGCAGTAAAGGCAAAATAGGGGAACGTCCTGTTTGCGCATACGGGTTATCAGCCGTTTTTCAAATTCAAGAATATCAGGGTGCGCGCCGTCTTTCACGGCGCGCATTTGCTGATCTTTATATTTTTGGCTTTGAATAAACGTGCGGTTCATCATTGACCGCCTCGCCGCCCCGCGGTTCTTGAGCGGCTGGCTCTCCTTCTTTCGCCGGTGTTCCATCGTGTTGATTTTCTCCTTTCCTTCTGCTTTCGCTGCTT
>NZ_JAAPBB010000422.1:0-344 GCF_019730395.1 Ochrobactrum sp. SFR4
TGACTGCAGCATCGCCACCTTCGACGATGAGGACAATCTTGCCTTGAATATGACCCGCCTCAGCACGCTCGTGGGCGGCAGCCGCTTCCGAGAGGGGGTACGTGCTATCGACCGCGACGCGAACGGTCCCGCCGTCCAGCAATCGGCCTAACTCGGCGAGTTGGGCCCCGTTGGATCGTACCTGTGTTGCAGAGACCGTAACGCCAAGGTTAGCGGCCTCATCGTGTCCCGCGAAGCCAAGCGGAAAGATTGGAAAAAGCGCGCCGCCACGACGTATCGAACGCAAGAAGCGACTGGCTGTCGGGCCGCCTACTGCATCGACGACGAGGTCCACCTCGCGCACC
>NZ_JAAPBB010000423.1:0-344 GCF_019730395.1 Ochrobactrum sp. SFR4
GGAACTGCTGGTCAGGCAGAAGCGCCTCGCCAAATTTGCGCCGGTTCCGTGTGTGGTGTCGGAAGCCAGCGCCGATGTGCTGATCGACGAGGTATCGCTCGCCGAGAACATCGAGCGCGCACCGCTGCATCCGCTCGACCAGTACCGCGCCTTCCAGGCCATGCGCGAAAAGGGGATGACAGAGGAATCCATCGCTGCCGCCTTCTTCGTGGATGCCAAGGTGGTGAAGCAGCGCCTGCGTCTGGTCTCCGTCTCCCCGGCATTGCTAGACGTCTATGCCGAGGACGGCATGACGCTGGAGCAGCTCATGGCCTTCAGTGTCAGTTCTGACCATGCCCGTCAGG
>NZ_JAAPBB010000043.1:0-2284 GCF_019730395.1 Ochrobactrum sp. SFR4
AATATCGCCCGCTCAATTCGAACAGATAACCGCCGAAACGAGATAAAGAGGCGGAAATAAAACGGGACAAGTCCATTTCTTATCTGGCCGTAGTCATCGACCTCTTCTCCCGGCGCATTGTCGGTTGGTCGATGCAATCGCGCCAAACAACGGACCTGGTTCTGCAGGCTTTGCTGATGGCAGTGTGGCGGCGAAAGCCGACAGAGCGAGTGATGATACACTCAGACCAAGGCTCCCAGTTTACCAGTATGGACTGGGCCTCATTCCTGAAACAGCACAATCTTGAACACAGCATGAGCCGCCGGGGCAACTGTCACGACAATGCTGTCGCGGAGAGCTTTTTCAATCTGTTGAAACGAGAACGCATTCGCCGCAAAACATACAGAACACGAGGCGAAGCAAGGCAGGACGTGTTCGACTACATCGAGATGTTTATAATCCGCAGCGCAAACACGTTAGAAACGGTATGTTGTCACCGGCACACTTTGAACGGAACCACAAACTGAAGATGCAGGGTGTCTAACAAACTCGGGGCTATTCATTGAGCAAAGTTAAAAGCTATGCTCGTCTAGAGGATCAGGAGATTACCCTGTTCAAAGCAGTAGGTTCTGGCCTCGCTGATTTGGTCGCGGCGAAACTGGCTTATAAAAACCGTTAACTAACTGATTGTGTTATAAACATTCAGCGATCAGCAAAAAATACGTTCGGACACAAAGTTCCTGTGATCCAACTAGAAAAATTTAAATATCGATTAGATTAACTGCCGCAATATGCCATTGACCGTGCAGCTTTGATTAGGTGATCATCAACGCAGAAAACATTGCTATCAGAGCGTTTCCATATTTATGACAAGACCTAGTCAAACAAATATTCGCGTAGGCAATAATTTAGACATGTTTGCGCCAAATTTACGGTGTTTCAATTTTCACATTATTCTAATGTAGCATCCTTTAAAAAAGAATGCTTTTGGTTCCAGCAAATACTGCTAACGCAGAATAGGATCCTTAATCAGATGCACGAGCAATTACATACTGCTGAAGTTACTAACAAAAATGACGATAATCTCTCTAATTCATTTTTGATATGCGAAACACCTATTCTTCCGTCTGTGAATAGAACTCTTGTTCATTCAAGCGATAGCATGGGATGGTCGGAAATTGCGGGTGTGATAGTTGACGCAAAAGAACCTGACGAGAATGTATTGCTGCCAAATGCAGCAATACACATTTCACTTTCTCTAAGGTCATTGGCATGTGAGCTTGAAAGCGATTATTTCTCTGGGCGAATTGCAGTTAAGGCTGGATATGCGTCAATAATAGCGCCTCAATCCAGACTTGAAGTAAGAACTTTTGCTCCATCTTACAGTTGCCATGCTTGTATTCGTCCCAGTGTCTTCACTGAAGTAACAGAAGATATTTACGGCAAGAAATTTGATTACGCCGACATTATGGCTAACCATGAACTTTCAGACGAGGGCTTATCTTATCTTATGCAAGCTCTAATGGATTTACTTCTTGACCAACACAACGACCGCTTTCGAAGCGAATATATAAGTCGGGCGATTGCCGCCCAAGTGCTCACTAAATTTGCGCAAGCGAATGGGATGCGTAAGTGCATCGATGTTCGTACAGTTCTAACCCGTAAACAGAAGAGCCAGATTGACGATTTTCTTACAGAGAATTTACATGGCCAATTTCTAATGAGTGACCTGGCTGGCAGCATTGGGGTGAGCAGAACAACTTTTTTTAAACGCTTTTCTCATACAATGAGACAAACACCCAATCAGTATCTTCAAAGATTACGCATTGACCGTGCGCAGCATCTTTTGAGAAAGCCGAACCTGTCACTTGCGGAAGTGGCTGTGGCCTCTGGTTTTTGTGATCAATCGCACATGACGCGTTTTTTTATACGGTATACTGGAATGACCCCAGCTAAATATCGTTTGAAACTCGAGTAACGACAGCAATTTCCTGTATATAAGCTCAGCACTCTACGAATTAAACACACATGAACACTAAAGCTTGCCCCAATGCTTTTGGGTGGCTATTAGCGAGGTGTCGTCGTGCGGAGCTAGTTTATCTGCATGGCACCATATTGCAATACAGGAACTCAAAAAACATACGAGAGACGTCCGTCTAAGAACTTGATCTAATTGTCACAAACTATCCCAAAACTACCTTGTTTGATTTGAGAAGTTATTTAGCAACCTGTCCGTCGTCGAATGATTTGAGACTAATTGTGCTTTTGAAGATTGGATTTTCCGGCTCGGTTTATGGGTTGATTT
>NZ_JAAPBB010000424.1:0-344 GCF_019730395.1 Ochrobactrum sp. SFR4
ACTCAAAGAAATGAGAGCGAGTGCTGTGATCCGATACAGACGTAAATCGCTCTGGTAGCGGACACCGTTCCGCAAACACGGAGACGGGAGAGTGATTTATGCACAGACCGATTGCTGTATTTGATGCCGGTATCGGTAGCTATGCTGTGGTTGCTGAAATTCGCAGCCGCTTACCCCAGCAGGATATTATTTATTTCGCTGATCGCGCCAGTTTTCCTTATGGCGGTAAAAATCGCGCTGAGCTGATCGGGGTTATGCGCCGTACCATCGAGTATCTGGCAGGCTTTGATCCGTCAGCCATTGTGATTGCGTCCAACGCGCCGTCAATCATGGTGCTGGAGGAA
>NZ_JAAPBB010000425.1:0-343 GCF_019730395.1 Ochrobactrum sp. SFR4
GCCACGGCGAATAGCAATCTTGAACTCGGACGCCACATATCGCCTCTGACGTCCATTCAATGCCCGCAAACGCCTATTTTCTGTATGATACTACAAGGTGTTATGACGATTGAACTGGGCGGAAGAACTCAAAAATTTGGCGTCGGGGATTACTTGTTTGTATCCTTTGATATTCCTGTTGCATTTCGGATTATTGAAGCCAGCGAGGAACAGCCGTGCATCGGTTTTGGTATGACAATTTCACCGGAGCGTCTACGCGAGGTGCTTGCAAAAATGGATGTTCCGCCACGCCCTGTGGTAACGCACGAGGCTTGCAGCGTTATTGTTGATCGTGTGGATTCTG
>NZ_JAAPBB010000426.1:0-343 GCF_019730395.1 Ochrobactrum sp. SFR4
GAAGGGAAAGGCCAACGGAAAGAAACCCGATCGGGCTTCTCCAAAGGTGGCCAGCATGCGTTATTTGCGTGGTGATCGTACGGGTATATTGAATATGCGCCGTGCTGTGACACGGGATGCTAAACATGATGTAAGAGAGGCGGCGGATCGAGCCGCCGCTTTAGCCATTGATTTCATCCACAATAGCGGCTGGCTTGCCGGTGCTGTCACGCAAGTAATTTCCGATACTGTCGGTGAAGAACTCAAATTGAATTGTAGGGCCGACTTGAAAAAGTTCGGCTATTCAGAAACCAAGGCCGCAGAATGGTGTCGATCTGTTGAAAAAGCATGGCGCAAATGGGCT
>NZ_JAAPBB010000427.1:0-343 GCF_019730395.1 Ochrobactrum sp. SFR4
CTCACTGCACGTCTGGCGCCACCGAGTGCCACCCATTGGTTTGGCACAGATGAAGTCGGGCGTGATCTGTTTTCGCGCGTGATTTATGGTGCACGTGCATCATGCGGCGCTGCCTTTATGATTGTGCTGATCTCGATGAGCATTGGCGTGCTGATCGGATGTTTGTCCGGCGTACTCGGCGGCCGTATTGATACCGGCATTATGCGTCTGATGGATGTGGTAATGGCCTTGCCGGCTCTGGTACTGGCTATGGCCTTGGCCGCAGCTCTGGGGCCAAGCCTTTTCAACTCAATGCTTGCTGTGGCGGTGGGTCGCCTCCCCCCCTATTGTTGCCTCGCCCGCG
>NZ_JAAPBB010000428.1:0-342 GCF_019730395.1 Ochrobactrum sp. SFR4
ATGGTTACCGGCCGCCATCTGTTCCAGCACGCGTAGGCAGGTCGATAGGAAATGCAAGTTGAGATGGTTGCGTGCCCCCGCAACCAAAATCTTCTTAAAGCAATAAAAACCATGATCCAGACACCATCCTCATAGAGGTGCAACGCATCTTGGAGCAGCCCGTTCGAGCTCAAATCGATAATCAATCAATTTGTTAACGCTCTCACCTCATCAGGCTTATAACCTGAAGGGTAAGGAGGAAATGCAAACGATTAAGTATCGTTTGCCCGACGAACGGTTCAAATCCTGCCCCCGCAACCAAGAATAACCAAAAAATCATTAATCAATTCAATTAGTTGGTTG
>NZ_JAAPBB010000429.1:0-342 GCF_019730395.1 Ochrobactrum sp. SFR4
TCCGACAGGCATCAATAAAGCTTAAACCTGCAGCCATAGAATAGCAGTCACCATTGCAACTGCACTGCTTTTAAACAGATGATCATGCACTGTCCAGATATCCGTATAAATTGAAGTGTCACAGATACAAAATGCCCCGCATCACGCTATGCAATGCGGGGCACTGAACCTGATCAGCAAACTGCGAACTTCAGCTTATGCCTCAGCAGCATCATCTTCCGCGCCGCCATTATCGAGCATCTGCTCAGCAATGAGACCGGCATTCTGGCGCAAGGTCAATTCAATCTCATTTGCTACTTCCGGATTTTCCTTCAGGAAGTTTTTCGCATTATCGCGCCCCTG
>NZ_JAAPBB010000430.1:0-342 GCF_019730395.1 Ochrobactrum sp. SFR4
GCTGATATTGGCCGCTCCAAATATGTTATTGCAGGCGGCTTGAGCGGACCTAATCTGATTACAGTCGGCTATAAAGGTATGATCTGGGCTAAACTGGCAATCCGTGGCAAAGCTGCCCATGGCGCACGGGCACATGAAGGCCGCAATGCTATTGAAGCTATGATGTGGGTGCAAAACCGCATCCTTGAGAAGAGCAAACAATATGCGACCCGCTTAAGCGCCGTACCGATCAGGCCCGTTGAAGCATCTGCCCCTTCCATCACGATGTGCCGTATCGCCGGCAATCTGGATAGCGGATTTGTAGCACCTGATTGTGCACTGTTCATTGATCGCCGGCTTAAT
>NZ_JAAPBB010000431.1:0-341 GCF_019730395.1 Ochrobactrum sp. SFR4
GCAACGGCAGGTGCTGCGGAAGCAGCCACCGTTGAGACCGGCTCTGCCGGTACCAACCCAATCTCTTGTTGTTTCATACCTTCACTTCCATCGTCGGTTGATCGACGGTGGTAGAACTGGGGGAACTCCTCTTCCTCCAGCGTGGCGACGGCGCGCTTTGCGCCATCCGATGCGATGTAATGGAAATCTGCTGCCTCAAAGGTGCTGTCGATCCGCAGGAGCTGATCCTTCACCCGCTTTCGGCATTCAATCGCAAAGCGCAGCAGTTCTTCAACTTCGGCTTCTGTCTCGCCTCCATTCGGGAAGATCAGCTTCAGCAGACCTGACATGGTCTTGTTGAT
>NZ_JAAPBB010000044.1:0-2131 GCF_019730395.1 Ochrobactrum sp. SFR4
TCTTTGAGGAGCTCGCAGCATAGATGTGTCCAGTGATAAGCACACATCTATCCTACAGAAAAATTTGCAACACAACCTCATCCGACACGTGCGGCTTGACGCGCTTGTCGCAGAATTCGGAAATTATATTTTGAAATTAAAGTGGTGAAGACATCTGTGTTTTCAGTGCAGCCAAAATTGCTAAATTAACCGGCTTGTTGCCGGGCGGGGGCTGCTAATGCGAAATAATTAATCTATTCTGAAGCTTACCGAAATTTCCAAGGATATTGGAGGTTCATATACCTTCAAGGCGATTTGTGAACTTAAATTATAACGAATTCAGTTTTCAAAAAACTATTTAAAGCCCCTCGTCTGGACAAACACTATCTACTTGCTCTGGTGAAAAGAGATGCAGGTCGAGCTCGAACTTGCTTGCCAAAAGCATTGCCTGCTCTGATGTATCTACGTGCGATGAATTACCCGGCGCAGGTCAAATAATAAAACGGAGGTCAAGTTAGGACCCTGAAAACACAAGAATTTAGCTTACGGTTGCTGAATATAATTTAATAGAACTTTCCGCCCCACATGAGTGGGAAGTGGTCAGAAGTCACATGGGACGAAGATTTTGTCAGCCTAATTCTGGATTTGCTTTAGCTTAAAGAACGCTAACGTTTTCAGCTTTGGACTTACCTGTTTTGCGGTCTTGCCCGATATCGTAGCTGACTTTTTGTCCTTCCTGAAGAGCGCCTCCAAAAGCGATAGCTGAGATGTGAACGAATACATCCGCACCACCATTTTCAGGAGTAATAAAGCCGAAGCCTTTATCATTGTTAAAAAACTTAACTGTACCAGTCGCCATAGTTTCCTCAAGTGTCATTGTTGAGGTTCGATGTGTATATTTACAGAGACATGGCTGCAACACGAAAAACAAATTTTGGATTTGCTTGGAGTGAACCGTAACGAGGAGTTCAGGCGTGAAGATATTGTGAATTGCCTTTGAAGCCACTCATGCGCCGATACGGTAGCGAGTAATCGACATACACCATTCCACCGCAAGATATCAGGTTGGATAGAATGCAGCTTTGCTTAAAACTCATAGCTTAAATACACAACAAAGCATGTTCTAGACTGGCAATCAGCATTAATTGGCTTGCGTACAACGCAACGGTAGGAGTCAATAATAAATTGACAAACTTTGCCAATCTGTGAATATAGATTGCAGCGAAAGGAGAGTTTAATGGCTACGATGAATGTATCGCTCCCTCATCCTATGAAAGAATGGGTTGAGGCCCAAGCCAAAACAGGACGCTATTCGAACGTGAGTGACTATGTGCGCGACTTGATCCGTAAGGATCAGATGCGTAGCGATAAGATCGCAGCAATGCAGCGATTTGTTGACGAGGGCCTACAAAGTGGTAAGGGAACTTGTTCACGGGATGATCTCTTTGCTATGGCAATTGCTAACGCCGAAAAATCTCTGAAACGCAACTAATGGTATTTAATCTCTCTGTTAAGGCGGAAGAAGATATAATCGCTATTGCAGAGTACGGCATAGCACTGTTCGGACCTATACAGGCCAAACGATATCATTCGGACCTGTTTAACACGTTGGATCTGATCGCAAAAAATCCACAAATGGCACGCGAACGGGAAGAAATCTCTCCACCTGTTCGTATTCATCCGTTTAAAGCTCATCTGATTATTTATCAAATTGAACAAAACGGAGCCGTATTTGTAATTAGGATACGGAATGCATTTGAAGACTGGATTAACAACCCTTTATAACGTTTATTCTGTTCTTACAGATCTTGGGAAAAACAGAAGCTGCCACTAACGCATCTTTTCTAAGTTGCGGGAGTTTTCTTGACTCTAACTCTAAATCAGAAACATGCCACCGGATCTGCCGCGCGTACTTGATGTCGCCATTGGCGCACGCCAGCGAAGCTTTGGCGCGTCTCGACGAACGTCTTCCCATTCGTCGGTTGGAATGGGGGTGGTTGAACGGGTTGTGTTGCAAATTTTTCTGTAGGAGAGATGTGTGCTTATCACTGGACACATCTATGCTGCGAGCTCCGCAAAGATCTGAAATGGCGCTTGATTGTCGTTGGCGAATTGGTTCTTGCGGATCATGTGAGCCACCTCGATCCCTGCA
>NZ_JAAPBB010000432.1:0-341 GCF_019730395.1 Ochrobactrum sp. SFR4
GTGGCAAAGCCGGAATCCACACCGGACAAATCTATGCCCTTTAAGCTTCCACCTGACGTCGGATATTGACGACCTATAGCATCTGCCAGTGCAATCCACGGCTCGTCACTTTCCGTCGGCGAACCTTCAAATATTTCACGATCTATCAGCCAGCGTTGACCACGTGGCCCGATTGCATAACAAACCCATTTAATACCATAGCTTTGAACGTCTGCCGCTGAAACAATCAGCGCGGTACCAGCCGGAATTTCGCGTGCATTATATGGCGCTTTTCGAACGGCTTCGGTTATTTTCTCCCATTCAATGGTCACGCCACCTGGATCATAAGGATAAGCCAAATC
>NZ_JAAPBB010000433.1:0-341 GCF_019730395.1 Ochrobactrum sp. SFR4
AATTTCCCCAAGGCTATTTAGGCCTAATACATACAAGATTTGTCTGTTTAGATTTCCGTTTAACAAAGGTCGGAACGATGAAACGATTAAACCCAAAAAACGAACGCATTAAACGTGATTATTTTCTCTATTTAGAGGAAGCGAAACGCCTGCAAGCGAGCAGCGTTGATAAGGCCGCCTCAGCCATTTCAGAATTCGAAAAATTCACTGGATATCGAGATTTCGCTCTGTTCCACATTGAGCGGGCGAAATCTTTCAAGCAATATTTAAATGATCGTATTATTGCAAAATCTAAAGCACCATTATCTAAAGCTACGATTTATTCGCGGCTTATGGCACTT
>NZ_JAAPBB010000434.1:0-341 GCF_019730395.1 Ochrobactrum sp. SFR4
ATTTACGTTCCGGTCTGCCTTCTGTGGCTATTCTGATGGATCAGGGCAGCTATATCTCCTCCTCGTGGTATCCGAACTATCCACAGCGTGACAGTGCGCCGACATGGAGCTTTATGGTCGCGCATATTCATGGCAAGCCGGAGATTATGAGCGATGCCGAGACTGTTCAGCACTTGCAGGATCTGGTGACCCATATGGAGCGCGGCCGTGACAAGCCGTGGCAGATGAAAGAGCTTGGGCCCGGTGGCATGGGACGCCGCCTGCCGAATATTCTCGGTTACACCATGCCTATCGACAAGATGGAAGTGAAATTCAAGCTCGGGCAGGATGAGCGCAGTGGT
>NZ_JAAPBB010000435.1:0-341 GCF_019730395.1 Ochrobactrum sp. SFR4
CAGTAATTTTCCTGTCTGACATATCGGGTATCTTGTCGGTCATCTGGTGCAATGCAAGCCATCCGACGACACCGGATACATATTTTGATTTTGTGCCCTGCCGGACAACGTATTTATATATAGATCACCGGCAGCAACAATATAATAGCAGTCATTACAAATGCCTGAGCAGAAAGCAATGACTGCCTGAGTCAGCGCTTATATGAAAATCATATAAGGCAAATTTACGATAATTAAGCAGGTTTGGCAGGACTGTTTGCAGCTTCCGTGCTAACGGCTTCCGCTTCCTCAGCCTTATAATGACTGTAGAATGTGCTCAGATTAGCTTCGATCTTTTGCAT
>NZ_JAAPBB010000436.1:0-340 GCF_019730395.1 Ochrobactrum sp. SFR4
AGCGATGGGGCGGTTTGACGGTTCGCTGACGGTGCTGAAACCCTATGAACGGGATATGCAAGGCAATCTCTATCCGCATTACCGCGATTTGTTTCCTGAGCCGCCGCCGGACGGATTGATTCCTTCCTGTGCGGAAGCGGGGGTGATTGGTGCCTTACCGGCGATTCTCGGCTCAATGCAGGCCATGGAAGTGATCAAGCTGATTACCGGCATCGGAGAGCCTCTGCTGGGCCGTTTGCTGCTCTATGATGCGCTGGCGGCGCGTTTTGAAACCATGCGCTATAAACGACGGGCAAAGGCGGCTGAAACAGATGAGTGAACAGAACCGGTCTTTTCAGGT
>NZ_JAAPBB010000437.1:0-340 GCF_019730395.1 Ochrobactrum sp. SFR4
ATCCGCTTGTGATTGTTTATCTGTTAGCTCCGCATTTGTTTGAGAGCGAGCCGGCACGTATTTTCGTTGAGCACGAGAGTGAATTATGCATGGGGCAAACCATTGCTGATTGGTACGGTAAGAGTAATCTTGAGCCGAATGCACAAATTGTTTCTAAAGTGAATTCACAAGCAGTGATTGAGCTGATGCTGGAACGCCTGTCCCGTTATGCCGGAAATAAAGGCACGCTATGAAACGGTTGAAAATTATTATCGATACAGATCCGGGCGTTGACGATGCGGCTGCGATTTTAATGGCGGTGGTATGGCGGGAACTGGACGTGCTTGGAAGTTCCGTTGTC
>NZ_JAAPBB010000438.1:0-340 GCF_019730395.1 Ochrobactrum sp. SFR4
CAAGGTTCATCTTGTTCCCTTTGGTGAATATCTGCCGCTGGAAGGCCTGCTGCGCTCGCTAGGCATGCAGGAAGTGATTGAATTGCCCGGCGGGTTCACAGCCGCTCCTGCGCGTCACTCCATGAATATCAGTCCGAAACTGACGCTGCTGCCGCTGATTTGCTATGAAGCAATTTTTCCGTCTGAACTTGATTATTAGGGTAAAGCGGTGGATGCGATTATCAACATTACCAATGATGCCTGGTACGGTAACACACCGGGGCCTTACCAGCACTTCCGGCAAGCACAATTACGTGCCGTTGAGCAGGGCTTACCCCTGTTACGCGCTGCCAATAACGGC
>NZ_JAAPBB010000439.1:0-339 GCF_019730395.1 Ochrobactrum sp. SFR4
GGTGATGATTTGTATTGGGTGATAAGCCCGGCAAGGCTTTCATTGTCAGGCTGCACAGCTGCTTTAGAAATTGCATTGAACTCGGATACAAATCCGGCGGGGTCTTTAACTGGGTCTATCGAGAGGCGAGGGCCACCTCTCCATGCATAATAATATGTATGAATTTTCCCGTCTGATAAGCGCTTTTTTACCTTATGCAATCCCTTAAGAGGTACGCGCATGTTTTCTTGCCTTCCATGCCTCTAAAGCGGATAGGTTTGAATAGTCCGCATTACGATCTAATGATGAAAGCCACTCGTCAAGACGCTGCCTTAGAAAGCGCTGACCTCTGGTTGATGG
>NZ_JAAPBB010000440.1:0-339 GCF_019730395.1 Ochrobactrum sp. SFR4
GCTTGTCCTGTTTATATCCGCTCAGCTCTTGATACAGGGACAACCGCCGGTGAATGGTTCACACTGAAACCTGATGCGGAAATGGCAGGAGATCAGGTGATTGATGACGAGAAATCCTATATTCTGGAAACAAAACCGTTCCAAGATGCCCGCTCTTATCTCGGGATTCCCGAAGTTGAACTGATCGTTGCCAGTAAGGCGCCGCTGGCAAATCTGGTTATACGTTTGGTGGATGTGCATCCGGATGGCCGGGCAACACGCATTAGTTTTGGTGTTCTCAACCTTGCACACCGGAACGGTTATGAACATCCGGAGCCGATGCCCGTGGATGAGCCGGTG
>NZ_JAAPBB010000441.1:0-339 GCF_019730395.1 Ochrobactrum sp. SFR4
GACATTTCAAAGGTTTTTAAAGGGATGTTTGAAGATTGCTCTGGTTTGGCAAGCCTGTTATCGTTCAGGCAGATTTGATGCATAAACTGCTGTCAAAATCTTTTGCGGAAATGCCTCGTTGATTATCCTCTATCTGTTTGAATTACCTTAGATAATCAATTAATCCCGCCAATTCCCAGCTGTTCCCGTATTATCTAAGTATCACTGTCAAACAACAGCCAATCCAGCCTAAGCCGCTCATGATGTGTATATTTTGCGTATACCGCCTTTCAGATTTGTGTATACGCCAAGGAGGTATGTGAATGCTGACTGACGTTGCAATTCGTAAAGCCAAGCCCT
>NZ_JAAPBB010000442.1:0-338 GCF_019730395.1 Ochrobactrum sp. SFR4
GTAGTGTAACCCGCCGCAATGAGGTCGGAAGCCTGAACGCCGCCGTGCAACGCATTGATATCTAAAATATCATTAGCCATTGCCCGAACATTCTTTGAATGGGTGCTTTGTGAGGAAGTAAGCGAGTTGGCGCTTGTGGTTTTTTCAGCTGTAATCATGTCAGCCTCGTGCAGAAAGAAACAGTTCGCTAAGCGCTGGCGCAACAAAGCCAGCAACCGCTATGACAAATAAGAAAATGGAAATAGCTGAGCAGGCATCAGCCGCCATGTTGGGGGAGTGATCATGGCTAGGCTGATGCCTGTCTTGATCGCCGTTGTACCGGAGGAGTTGAGTACGGC
>NZ_JAAPBB010000443.1:0-338 GCF_019730395.1 Ochrobactrum sp. SFR4
GCTTGGCCAATACCAGAAAGTGCTAGTGCAAATGATGGTAAGATGAGGTGCCATACAGCATCAAAAAAGGCTTTTATATTACCTGCCAATAATGTGTCTATTAACATAAACCCAGTTACAGGCTGGATTGTGAATTGATCAGACAATCGTCCTGCAATTGGAAAAATACTTATAAAATAAGCAAATAGCAGCATGAGAACAACTGCCCATACAAATGCAGGAGCTGAGACGCCAAGCATTGTAACAAGCCGGATTGTATGATCAATCCATGTGCCGCGATGACGTGCTGACAGGATACCAAGTGGAAGACCAATACAGATCATCATCAAACCAGCAAT
>NZ_JAAPBB010000444.1:0-338 GCF_019730395.1 Ochrobactrum sp. SFR4
GCAGAAAGAACTCAATCGATTAGAAGTCATTCAGAAGATACGAGATCGCCGCCTGACGATTGTCCAGGCAACAGTGTTGCTGGATCTCAGTCGCAGCCAGATTCATCGTCTTTTACAAGCTTATGATAAGTTTGGGCAGTCAGGCCTGATTTCAAAAAGATGTGGTCGCCCGAGCAATCATCGTTATGACGAGGATTTTCGGAGTGCCGTTCTGGATATTGTGCGGACGTATTATCAGGACTTTGGTCCGACACTGGCTTGCGAGAAGCTGGTTGAACGCCATCAGCTCTCGGTCAGTAAAGAGACACTACGGCAATGGATGACGAGCGCAGGCCTAT
>NZ_JAAPBB010000445.1:0-338 GCF_019730395.1 Ochrobactrum sp. SFR4
GCCGTGCTGATGAAGGGCGGGCATATGGCAGGAGAGCAATGCCCTGATTTGCTCCTGAGCGCGGAATATAATCTGTGGTTTGAAGCGCCACGTGTTGAAACGCCTGATACGCATGGGACAGGTTGCACGCTTTCCAGTGCTTTGGCTGCCGAACTGGCGAAAGGCAATGCCTTGCCGGATGCCGTGCGCGAGGCAAAAGCCTATCTGTTGCGGGCAATCAATGCCGCACACCGGCTTGAAGTGGGTATGAAAGATGAGACTGGCCGCTCACTAGGCCATGGCCCTGTGTTTCATTCGATTGATCAAATCAGAGCGCCGTGAGCCATATTGGGCTCACG
>NZ_JAAPBB010000446.1:0-338 GCF_019730395.1 Ochrobactrum sp. SFR4
GGGGCGGGAAAATCCGTGTCATTTCCACACATAACGGCGTGCTCAATCCCTTCAATGAACTGGTGCAAGAAGCACTAGCAGGAAAAGTTCCGTTCTCGGTGCATCATATCCCGTTTAGCAAGGCCGTTGAAAACGGACTGTTCAAGCGTGTCTGCCTAATGAAAGGCGAAGAATGGTCAGCTGAGAGAGAGGCAGCATGGGAACACAAAATCCGTGCGGCATACGGACCACGCACCGCTGCAATGAAACAGGAGCTGGACGCAATACCTGCTGAGCAGGAAGGCGCGGCACTGACACGCGTTCAGATTGAAGCTTGTATGGCATCACACATACCAGTC
>NZ_JAAPBB010000447.1:0-337 GCF_019730395.1 Ochrobactrum sp. SFR4
GTTGTTTGCAACATAGGCGCAGACAACATCGGCGGTCAGTGATTTAAGATCGAAAGAGCCATCGTGAGTCATCGAATGAACCTTAATTAGTCATATAGCATGTTTGGAGCAGGACTTATGTGTTATATGACGTTATATAGCAAGCTGTCGAAATGATAGATATGTAGCTGCGAAATGTCTATTTAGGCCGTCATTATTGTAAATTCCAGTAATTAATTTTCGCTAAATGCCGTTTTTAGATAAAAAAATTGATAATATTCAATGTGTTAACATAAGTATAGATGGAAATATAAACGTACACCCCAATGGGAATAATTATTTTATTAATCTGTGCCTT
>NZ_JAAPBB010000448.1:0-337 GCF_019730395.1 Ochrobactrum sp. SFR4
GCCTAATTTGGCACTGACCAATTATCATAATATTGATTTTGGTCCGGCTCCTGATGTCAGTATTTTTGACAGTATGGGCCCTTATGGCGGGATTGAACAAAAGCTCACCGGTTTTGCCTTTTCCGATACGGTGAGCATGTTTGATGAGCGTTTGCAGGTGACTGCGGGGGCGCGATATCAGCGTGTTGAAAACCAGCAATATCTGTTGCCAAGCCATATGATGGCTGTGGATTATGATGAAAGCCGTGTGACGCCTGCTGTTGGTGTGCTGTTTAAGGCGACAGATAATGTTTCTGTCTATGCCAATTATATTCAGGGGCTTAGCCAGGGTGAGGCC
>NZ_JAAPBB010000449.1:0-337 GCF_019730395.1 Ochrobactrum sp. SFR4
CAGATAGGCAATGCCATTTTCGCGCTGTAAATCGGCCAACAGATTAAGGATTTTTGCACGCACTGATACGTCCAAAGCCGATACGGGTTCATCCAACACAATCAGGTCAGGCTTGCACAGAAGTGCACGAGCAATCGCCACACGCTGGCGCTGACCGCCGGAGAGTTCACGCGGGTAGCGATCAGCCATATCCGCTGTCAAGCCAACCCGCTGCAAGACTTCAACAATTTGCTGATCCGTATGCTGCTGACTGCCATGCAGAATCAGCGGCACCTGCAAAATCTGGCTAATCGTATGGCGCGGATTGAAAGCCGCCAAAGGGTCCTGAAACACCATC
>NZ_JAAPBB010000450.1:0-336 GCF_019730395.1 Ochrobactrum sp. SFR4
TAATTAACTCAGTTTGCGAGTTGTTTGATTGCACTACAAAATTTGCTGCATTCATAACAACATCATCACGTAAACGATTTGCTACAACAGCGACTGCAAGCAATTCCTCAGCATCAGCTAAGTCACTGGTAAACTGCCACAATGCGCTAATTCTCTCAAATTCTGCATCAATATAATTAATAGATTGCGCAATAAAATCTTGTGTGGCTCTATTTTGAGCAACACTCGTGGCACCCAACTCACCAATTAACTTGGATTGCTGTAATGACAACCATCTTGGTATTGCATGCCGATCTACTGAGTCATCGAAATCAATCATTTAAGCAATCTTACGTG
>NZ_JAAPBB010000451.1:0-336 GCF_019730395.1 Ochrobactrum sp. SFR4
CTGGTCATAAATTTCATGCGCTGTGCCCTGCTGAATAATACGCCCTGAGCGCATCAGCACGATGCGGTCACCGGCAGATAAAGCCTCTTCCGCATCATGGGTGACGATAATAACCGTCGTGCCTAATTTGCGCAGCAATGCGATTGTTTCACTACGCACTTTCTGGCGTAATCCCTGATCCAGATTGGAAAAAGGTTCATCCATCAGCAGGATGTCCGGCGTTGGTGCAAGGGCGCGTGCCAGTGCCACGCGTTGTTGCTCGCCACCCGACAGCATATGCGGATAACGTGCAGCCATATGAGACAGCCCTACCAGCTCCAGCAACTCATCGGCACG
>NZ_JAAPBB010000045.1:0-1649 GCF_019730395.1 Ochrobactrum sp. SFR4
ATCTCTTCTCACCTCAATCCGTTACGCACAATAAGCGTGACATAGCTCAACAGAGGTGAAAATTTTGCGACACAACCGGTCCAGATCGAATAGGCAATAATCTCACGCGGAAAACGCACCCCCTTCAGATGGGGAAAGGCACTGGGTAATTTCATGCTGTCTAGATACCACAAGCGATAAGGGCAAACTACTTGGCAATACCCTTTACGGAGCTCGCAGCATAGATGTGTCCGGAAATAAGACCGTTTATAATCTACTCAAAACTTTGCAACAAAAACAGGGCGCATCCTCCTCAATGGTGCTCAACGAACCCATTCTGCTACATCAAGGCCGTCGGAGGGTGTTCATCCCATCACAATCCTTTGAATATCAATATATTCCGATGGCTTTTCCATAGACGCGGATGACGTTTCGGACGGCTTCGACCATTAGTGTATGTGCCGTGGCTTCAATCTTGCCCGCTGCAACAGCCGGATAAAGCGTGCCGAGATACTGGCTGATCAGCGTTTCCGGAATTTTGCGACCTTCAAGACGGTTGAGTAGCGAATTGACGGCAGCCGTGGCTTCCGGATGCGGCCAGTAATAGCGAATGCGGTCGCTATAGGAGAAATGGCGCTGAAGACGCAGCTCTTCCGCATCGCCATGATAATATTTCTCCCAGTTCTTAGGCTGGTTGAGAAGCAGCTTCTCAAGCTTGCCGCGAACGGTTTCTTCTTCCGACAGTTTGTCGAGGAAAGCTGCAATCTGATCAAGGCCGTAGAGTGCTTCACGCAGCGCGAACGTCAGGCCCGGTCCGACTTTCAGAATGGCAAAGCCATCATGAACTAAGGCCGACAGCGCCTCAACTGGCTGATAGTCAGTCGAATGGGCTTCAAAGACGAATTGCGGTGTTTGGTTGAGAACGCCGCTTAAAGCGGTCGCTTTGTTGCTGTCGTAATAGACAACGTTTTCATTGCCGAATTCCACGCCTGGCTGCACGACAACGCCGATGGCGCGCGCGAATGCATCCTCTAAGCCAAGAGCTGCAAAAGCCTTGCGATGAATGGCGATGGTTTCGAGGGCTGCATCTGGCTTGGTCAGTTTCAGATCCTCGATTTCTTCCATTGCACCGCCCGGGATCGGAACTTCCGTGCCGACAATATAGACAGGCAGATCGAAGCCGGAATCAGCTGCTGCTTTTTCCGCAACCTTGGCAAGACGGGCCGCGCGTTCAGCGGTCACGGCATCAGGCAGTGCAACCGGTTCGCCAGCGCAGCCCATGGAGGTGTCGAGATGGATTTTGGTGAAGCCTGCACGCACAAAACCATCCATCATCACTTCGGACTTGGCCATGGCTTCTTCAACTGACAAATGCTTCCAGGGATTGGGGCCGAGGTGATCACCGCCCAGAATCAGTCGCTTGGTATCAAAGCCGAGACGCGCTGCGATGTCTTCGACAAAACGGCGGAAATCAGCCGGTGTCATGCCGGTATAGCCGCCATCCTGATTGACCTGATTGCAGGTGGCTTCGATCAGAACGTCGGTCTTGGTTGCAATGCCTTCAAGAAGGGCGGCTTCGATAACCAGAGGATGTGCCGAGCCGGTCGAGGGTTTGTCTGGCCGACAGGTGCGACTGCTCGACCAGCCGGATGATCTCAAGCTTCTCGGTG